>CAZCTI010000378.1:0-1006 GCA_964501385.1 uncultured Clostridia bacterium | reverse complement strand
CTGCAAACATAGGGTTAAGCTTCCAGTTTAACAAGCTGTAAAATACTCCTGCTGCTAATGGTATACCAATAGTATTGTAAATAAATGCCCAGAACAAATTTTGTTTAATATTTTTTAATGTAGCTTTACTTAATTGAACGGCCGTAACAGCATCTAACAAATCACTTCTAATAAGCACTATATCAGCTGATTCTATGGCAACATCTGTTCCTGCTCCTATGGCAATTCCAACATCTGCTCTAGCAAGTGCAGGAGCATCGTTAATACCATCACCTATCATAGCAACCTTTCTGCCTGATTCCTGTATATATCTTATTTCTCTTTCTTTATCCTGAGGCAATACTTCTGCAATTGCTCTTGTAATACTTAGCTGTTTTCTGATTGCCTCTGCAGTTTTCTTGTTATCACCGGTAAGCATTACAACTTCAATACCCATTGCTTCAAACTCTTTAATTGCTGCTTGACTTGTAGGTTTAACAATATCAGCAACTGATATTATACCCAAAACACTTTTTTCATCTGCAAAATATAAAGGAGTTTTTCCTTCATCTGCAAATTTAGTGCTTTTTTGTTCAAAACTTCTAATATTAATATTTTTATCATTTATTAATCTTAAATTTCCAAGATAGTAAACTTTATTATTAACTGTAGCCTTTAAACCTTGACCGGGAATTGCTTCAAAATTTTCTACATGGTATAAACTAAGGTTTAAATTTTTAGCTTCCTCAACTATTGCATCTGCTAAAGGATGTTCAGAGCCTTTTTCTGCGGAGGCAGCTATTCGTAGCATTTCTATTTCATCAATTCCATCTGTAACAAGGTCTGTAACTCTTGGTTTCCCTTCTGTAATTGTTCCTGTCTTATCCATAACCACTGTTTGAACATGATGTGCTATTTCCAATGCTTCAGCTGATTTAATCAATATGCCGTTTTCAGCTCCCTTTCCTGTACCAACCATTATGGCTGTTGGTGTTGCAAGACCTAATGCACATGGACATGAAATAAC
>CAZCTI010000377.1:0-1006 GCA_964501385.1 uncultured Clostridia bacterium | reverse complement strand
AACAGGAGTAACTGTTGAGCCAGAAAAGATTGTTGAAGAAGTTGGCGGAGGCGGAGGTGGCGGAGGATTCACACCACCAGCAAATCCAAATATTCAAATAATTATAAAAACTGCAGACCAAACTAATGGTGTTCCGTTTAATTCGAAAACATATAAAGGAACCGAGAAATTTAAGGAATTCTTAGTTCAAGAAGTTAAATCTATATTTAATAATGCTAAAAATTCATCAGCTATGGATGATTATATTAACAAAATAAACGATAGAATTGATAGTATATTTGTTGGAGGTCTTAAGCTTTACGGTGATGAAGGTTGGGAAAAAGCAATAAAGTATTTAGACGATACAGATGTACAAGATGATGTAATTCTTCTTAAAGACGCATTGTTAGACGGAATTGAAAAAAGTGACGTAAATGATGTATTTGCTTTATATGAAAAGTTTGGTGATGGTGATCAGGATAAAATAGTTGAAAACTTAGTTGCTCTTGACGGAAAGACCATAGAATATGGTGGTGGAGAGGTAGAATACAAGCTTACATACAAAAGCACAACACTAACAAAAGCTTCGGAAATAGCAGAGTTTATACTAAATGAAATGTTGTTCTCAGGTAATTCTGTTGAAGAATTTTTTGATACCTATGGTGAGGTTATATTTACCGCTACATATGGAGATAAAACAAATGTTATAACAATAAAAACCGTAACATTAGATTAAAAAAAGGCGGGGATATCCCGTCTTTTTAATCATAAATTTTTATACAGGAGATATTATGAAGAAATTAGCATGTATACTATCAATGATATTAACTATAGCTATATTATCTACGCAATTCGCTTTTAGTGAAGAAACCATAAATGCATCTAATTTTTCAGATTTGGATGAAACTCATTGGGCATATGAAGGCATAAACAAATTAGTTGAAAAGGGAATAATAATCGGATATCCGGATGGTACATTTAGGCCGGAAGGAAATATTACAAGAGCTGAATTAGTTAAAATTGTTAA
>CAZCTI010000376.1:0-1008 GCA_964501385.1 uncultured Clostridia bacterium | reverse complement strand
TGACCATAGGGGACGGTTCTCGCTGGACAACTGCAACTTGAACAAGTGTGGTAGCAACCTTTTGTTATAAGATTAGTAATTTACAGGCAACATAAAAAATTTAAATAATATTTAAGAGGTAGAAATATGGATGTAGTTGAAATATTGAAAGAATGTGATGCATTGTTAGAAGGTCATTTTTTGCTTTCATCCGGTAAGCACAGCAATAAATATTGCCAATGTGCAAAGCTTCTGCAATACCCTGATAAAGCAGAAAAAGTTATTTCTATTGTTTACGATAAAGTAAAGTCGTTAAACTTGGATGTTGTTGTTGGTCCTGCTATGGGGGGTATTACAGCAGCTTATGAACTTGGAAGACAGTTAGGTATAAAGGCAATATTTACTGAGAGAGAAAACAATGTAATGACACTTCGAAGAGGTTTTGAAATAAATCCCGGTGACAGAGTATTAATAATGGAAGATGTTGTAACCACCGGGAAGTCATCCATAGAAACTGCTAAAGTCCTTGAAAGCTTAGGGGGTACAGTAGTGGGAATTGGATGTATTGTAGACAGAAAGGTCAGTGAAATTCAATTACCTCTTTACAGTGCAACAGAGTTAGTGTTTGAAACTTATGACGAAGGAAACTGTCCATTGTGTGAAAAGGGTTCAAAACCTGTAAAACCCGGAAGCCGTAAGTTTTAATAGTAAAAAAAGATACTTTTGTCTCCAAAAATATCTCACACAAAACAGGGATGCTTTGCGTCCCTGTTTTGTGTATTCATACTATTATAGAAAGAATAAAGGCCAAAATATCCACCAAATTGGATTTTCACATCTTCCGTATCTGTCGCAATAGGGATATCTGTAATATCTCATGGGGTCAAAAAAATCCCTGTCCCTATCGTATCTGTTATATCTCCTGTCGAATCTATTATCGAATCTTCTGTCATAATTATAATTATATCTGTTGTTGTAAACATCATTATTTATATCATCGTTATAATACATGTAATCATCATTATAATC
>CAZCTI010000375.1:0-1015 GCA_964501385.1 uncultured Clostridia bacterium | reverse complement strand
CATGTAGCTTCACGGGCAGAAAATGCAGGTGTATTAGGCCAGGATTATGAAACTGCACAAGATGCAATAAAACAGCAGCGTAAGGATAATCAAGAATTAAGCCAGGCAGAAAGTGAAGTAAATCTTGAAAAAAGCATGAAAAAACTTCAAAAAGATTTGGAAACCAAAGGAGCCATCGGAGACGATTATGCAGATGAGTTAGCGAAGAAACTTAAAATACTTCAAAGTCAGAAAAAAATTGACGGTGAGTTTAATAAAGATGATTTAAAAAAATTCCAGAAAACATTTAACAGATGGACAAGAGGAGAAATAGCAGGAAGCAGAGGACTGCCAAAAGCAGAAAATGATTGGGATATATACAAACAAGGTTTGGCATTATCAGGGGAAGAAATAGCAAGGGGAGACAGCTGGAAAGCCATAGGACTTCGCGTAGCTGTAAGCCTTTTGACAGGCGGTGTTTCAACCGGAACTGCTTTTGTTGTAGAAGCGGGTTTGGAGCTTGCTCAAGCAGGTTATACAATAAAGGACTATGTTGACAAGGGTGGAGATGATTGGACAGAAGGAGCGAAGCTTGCAATCACAAAGACTTTGGTTGGCGAAGGTATAGGAAGGTCTATAGGCTTGGGATTAAAAGGCCTTGGCCTTGCAGCGTCAAAGACAGGGCAAGCATTATCTAAAACAAAAGCAGGAAAGTATGTTGTGGACGGAATTTCAGATGCATTAGAAAAAACATCCAAGGTGATGAATGCAAATGTAGGTGATGTGCCAAAGGTAATAAAACAAATCAGCAAGGAAGCAAGCGAATCAGCTGCTGCAGCGAAAAAAGCAGCCTCAATGGCAGGAAAATTAAAAACATCAGCTGCTAACAAAGCTGCCCAAACAGCTGATGACGCAGCAAAAAAAGCTGCTCAAAGCACCGAGGATGCTGTCAAAAAATCTGCTCAAAGCACCGAGGACGCAGCCAAAAAAGCTGCACCACCAAAGACTGTCAAGGATACAGATGCATACAAGCAGG
>CAZCTI010000374.1:0-1016 GCA_964501385.1 uncultured Clostridia bacterium | reverse complement strand
AAGTCACCGAAAAATTTTACTTTATCTAAAACATTCAATTTAACACATGGTATATCAAAATAACTTCTCATGAGCTCCTCTATACCGTCAGTGTGAGAATGATTGCCGTAAATCAAAATCAAATCAATTTTATTATCCGTCTCCCTGGAGTTATAATATCTAAATACCATATCAATTCTTTCAAGCAAAGAAGTCAGCTTGCCTCTAAGACCGGATACAACGGCAACATCATTGTCATAAGACTCATCAAAAGTCATAAAAGGAGTATCAGAAACTTCTGAAACGGATGGGTTTATCTCTTCCTTTACAACCCTGGATATGCTCATCATACCTTTGTCCGTAATATTAAGAGCAGTGCTCTCCTGTTCCAAATCCACACACGCAATTGTAATACCGCTGCCATAAACTCCGTTGATATTTTCATTAAATCTGATTAACTTGCTTATGGCATTGCCTGCATAATCTAAAGCTACAGGTTTCAAACCTACATTCTGCAATAAATTGAAATGAGTTTCCACCATAAACTTAGGAACCCCTACCAACATTACATTTTGTTTTTCAAAACCTTCCTCCTCAACAATATTAAGAGGAATATATTGAACCACATAGCCTTCAGGATCCACAGGCAAATATTCATCTAATTGGTAGTTTAAAATTGAAGCAATCTGCTTTTCTTGAACCTTTGGAATCCTAATTTCTCTGATAATTATATTGGAAGAATTTATTACTCCATATACATCGCCGCGAGATACATGATTTTTCGACAGTCCCTGCTGCAATGTATTTGTAAACTTCTCCACATCCTTTATAACTCCATCTTCATATAATCCTTCAGAAACCGGTATTGTAAAACACTTATTTACAATGATATTCTTCTTGTTGTACCTTCCCTCTACTACCCGTATCTCATCTGCACGAAATTCGATAGAAATAGTCATCTTCTTATTGAATAAACCCAAAGTCATCACCCCTTATAATAATAGATTAATATACCAATTTATAATATCCTGTCCCCA
>CAZCTI010000373.1:0-1022 GCA_964501385.1 uncultured Clostridia bacterium | reverse complement strand
CATTCCTATTCACCCCTTACAACCTTTATTTTGCTGCCGTTGCTTATGTAATCCTGACCTTTCACAATAACTTTATCTCCCTCAGAGAGACCTGATTTTATTTCTATGTAAGAACCTGTATCAAGTCCTGTTGTAACTTCTTTTTCTACAGTATTTTCACCATCTGCAACGAATACAAATTTTTTATTATCTCTTTCCTTTACTGCCTCTGTTTTAACAACAAATGCATTATCTATTTTATCTGTTTTTAAATAAACTTTAGCAAACATACCGGGTTTAATTGTTCCATCATTTTCAAGGACAATGCTTACCGTATAAAGATTTGTCATCATATCTGCAGATGAGCTTACGCTGTTAATTATGGCCTCATTTCTATAATTGGCTGAATTTATTTTAACATCAACCACATCGCCCTTGTTTATTTTATTTACAATGCTTGATGCTGCACCAAATTCAATTGTTATACTGTCTGAATCAACTATTGTTATTGGAGGATTTGAAGATGTTGCAAATTCTCCTTCAACAATATTTACATTTGATACAACACCTGATATGGGTGATTTAACCTCAGCATTTTTCAGCATTGATGCTGCATTTGAATAAGCCACTCTTGCTTGTTCAACACCCTTCATTGCAGCTTCCAAAGCGTTATCTGAAGCAGCCAATTTTGCTTGTTCATATTGAGTTTCCGGCACTGCTCCTTCTTCGTATAACTTTTGTATACGTTCAAGATTATCTTTGGCACTTTGTATTTGAGATGCACTTACATCAAAGCCCGCTTTTGCCGCTTCATAAGCAGCTAAAGCTTGATTTACCTGTTTTGATATATCATCCTTATCCATAACAAACAATACATCATCTTTTTGTACTTTGTCCCCTACGCTAACATTTATTTTTTCAACTTTTCCTGCCATCATAGGAATTACAAATACATCCTTATCTGCAAATACCTTTGCAGTCATTAAGTTTTCTATGTATAAATCCATAGGCTTCAGCGTTTCCACTTCCACTGCTGTATAAGC
>CAZCTI010000372.1:0-1024 GCA_964501385.1 uncultured Clostridia bacterium | reverse complement strand
AACAATGAGTATAACAGCATTTATAGGGGCAATGGAATTAGGACTTGTATATTCACTGCTTGCTTTTGGAACTTTTATATCCTTTAGAATATTAAAAGTTGCAGATTTGACGGTGGATGGAAGCTTTGTGCTTGGTGCAGCAGCATCTGCGTTGTTTACATTTGAAGGCATGCCTGTTATGGGTATTGTTGCTGCATTAATTGCAGGGGCTATAGCAGGTCTTGTGACAGCCCTTCTTCAAACAAAGATGGGAATACAGCCTATTTTGGCAGGAATTTTGACAATGACAGGACTCTATTCCGTAAACCTTATGGTAATGGGTGGCAAGGCTAATATTCCGCTTTTGAACAAAACCAATATTTTCACTTATGCTGAAACTATTATTTCAGGCAGAGCATATAAAATATTAGTGATAGCTGCAATTATTGCAGCAGTGTTTATTATTTTAAATTGGTTTTTTAGAACCCAGCTTGGTCTTTCCATAAGGGCAACCGGTGACAATGAAGATATGTGCAGAGCTTCTTCCATAGATACAGATTTTGTTAAAGTTGTTGGATTTGCTCTGTCTAATTCAATAGTAGCATTGTCAGGAGCATTGGTTGCTCAAATGCAGCAGTCGGCTGATGTTAACATGGGCTCCGGAATGGTTGTTATTAGTTTTGCTTCTATAATTATAGGAAGCGTTATAATTAAAAATAAGAATATTACATTGGGATTATTGTCGGTAGTAATAGGCTCGGTTATTTATAGATTAATAATTGCATTAATTTTAACTACAAACTTTCCTCCTTCATACTTAAAGTTAATTTCTGCATTAGTAGTAATAACAGCTCTCTCCATACCGAATTTTAAAAAGAAAATGGAAATTGACAGGATGAGAAGGGAGAGAAAAAATGCTAATAATTAAATCACTAAATAAAGTATTCAATAAAAACAGCTTAGATGAACATATGGCATTAAATAATCTAAACCTACAAGTTTCAGAAGGAGAATTTGTTACAATTATAGGAGGCAATGGGGCAGG
>CAZCTI010000371.1:0-1032 GCA_964501385.1 uncultured Clostridia bacterium | reverse complement strand
AGAAGGAAGGGAAACAGTACGGGCAGAGTTATTTATTCAGGGATGATGACAATGATGGATTTGCAGATTTGGTTTTCTCGCTTGCATTTGTGCGATGAAAATTTGCTTATTATATAAGAGACCAGGAGGAAGATATGTTTTGTGAAAAGTGTGGTTATGAAAATAAGGATGATGCTGTATTTTGTGAGAACTGCGGCGAACAGATAAACAATAAGGAAACAGAAATGGTATTAGAATCAGACGATGCAGTGGCTGTAGAAACAGCCGAAATTCAGGAAACAAGCGTGGCAGATAAAATAGAAGGGATTCAAGAAACAGAAGAAATCCAAGAAGCAGAAGAGATTCAAGAAGCAACGAAGTTTGATGAAACAGCGATAGAACAATCAACTATTATTTCAAAAAATATTACTAAGAACAGTACAGGAAGCTATAACTGGATGTATGAATTTTCATTGTGGAAAAATCCTACAGTGCTGATAACGGTATTTAAAGTTTCACTTATAGCCTTGATGGTTCCAGTGTTGTTAATGTTCTTTTTGACATTAGGAGATGGTATAGGGGAAGCCTTTAAGCTTTTATTTTCCATGTTTGGAATAGGATTTGTTTTCATGACTGTTCTTATGGTTGCAGGATATGTAATGCTCAGCATAGTTTATGGCGGTAAATATTATGTATTGTTTAAAATGGATAACAAGGGTGTTAATCATATTCAATTGGATAAACAACATAAAAAAGCACAGGCCTTGGGATTTCTTACGGCTTTAATAGGCCTTTCTACAGGAAATATTTCTGCAGCAGGAGCAGGAATTTTGGGAGCATCCAAAAAAAACTTTTATACAAATTTTAAAAAGGTAAAATCCGTTAAATTCAACCCGAGGATGAATACAGTTTATTTAAATGAATTCTTAAATAAAAACCAAATTTATGCAGAAAAAGAAGATTATCTATTTATAAAGGAATTTATTTTGGAAAATTGTCCGAAAAATGTAAAAATTATTGAAAAATAGCAAGTCTCAAAATATAAATATAAGG
>CAZCTI010000370.1:0-1046 GCA_964501385.1 uncultured Clostridia bacterium | reverse complement strand
AAAACCTACACTGCAGAAAATCATCAGGAATACAATGCCCGTGCTTTGGAAAAGGAAGGAGCAGCTTTAGTATTATTGGAAAAAGATTTAACCGGTGAAACACTCTCAAACGCTATTGAAAAAGTTATTGAAAATAAGAATGTACTAAAAACAATGTCATTAAATTCAAAGAGACTTGGAAATTTTGATGTTGAAAATAAAATATACGCAGCAATGATAAATCTGATTAGTGAACGGAAGTAACAAGTGAAAAAACTTTGCATAACATATAATATGTTTATTAGCTTGTTGCGGAGGGATAAAAATGGGAAGTTTTATTGTTGAAGGAAGAAACAGTCTTGAAGGGATTGTCGATATTGGAGGCTCGAAAAATGCTGCTCTTCCTATTTTGGCAAGCACAGTAATTACCGGAAGAGAATATATTATTGAAAATATTCCGGACATTGAAGATGTAAAAGATATGCTTGAAATACTAAGCATCATGGGATGCAGTGTCCAATTTGAAAATGGTATTGCGTTAATTGATACAAGAAGTTTAAATACTCATATAGTTCCTGAAAGAATAGTAAGAAAAATCAGATCATCAATAATATTAATGGGAGCTGTTCTGCAGCGTACAGGAAATGTGGAGGTTGCTTATCCGGGAGGATGTGAAATAGGTTTAAGACCTATTGATTTGCATTTAAAGGGTTTAAAAAAGCTTGGGGTAGAAATAACAGAGAAAAACGGTTTGCTGATTGGCAACGTAAAAGAACCAATCAGCTGTGAAATTCATCTTGACTATCCAAGTGTAGGTGCAACCGAAAATATTATGTTGTTTGCAGTTGGAAACCCGGGCAAAACAGTTATATATAATCCGGCTCGGGAGCCTGAAATTGTGGACTTGCAGAATTTTTTGAATGTTTGTGGTTTTTGCTTAAGTGGTGCAGGTACCGGGACTATTACAATAGAAGGAAAAAATATAGAAAATACTGATACTGTAGAATACAAGATTATTTCCGACCGTATAGAGGCAGGAACTTATTTGAGTGCAGCAGCATCGATGA
>CAZCTI010000369.1:0-1060 GCA_964501385.1 uncultured Clostridia bacterium | reverse complement strand
TATAGATTCAACAGGCAAAGTTATAAAAAAAGAAAGCGGGCGATTCAAAAAAAAGAACTTTTCGCGGCCTGTAGTTTAATTTATTTTGAATAACTAATAATTTATTATATGATATTTCTCTGATATTCATTGCTTTAGGAACGTATTGTCGGATCAATTTATTGGTATTTTCGACTGTACCTTTCTGCCATGAAGAATAGGGATCCGTGAAGAATACCGTTGTACGTAACTCCTTGGAAATCAGTTTATGTCTTGAAAATTCTGTACCATTGTCGGTTGTGATTGATTTGACGTGTTTTTTATAGGGTTTTAGGAGCTTAATAACTGTTTTAGCGACTTCGTCTGCATTTTTCCCTTTTAGTAGTCGCTCCATTAATAGGAATCGAGTTTTGCGCTCCACAATTGTGAGTATGAAATCTTTCCCATTCTGAATAAGGTCCATCTCGAAGTGTCCAAATTCTTCCCTTTTCTCCACTTCTGCAGGTCTTTGATGTATAGATACTCTATCTGGAATATGCCCAATTCCTGCTCCAACAGGTCGTTTTCGATGTTTGAGTTTGTGTCGACAGTGCTTGTATAAGCTACCCCCATTATTTTTGTCTTCACGAATAAAATGGTATATCCACTCGATCGAAATCATTGTGATGCCATGCTTTTCAGAATAACCCTTAATTTGCTCTGGGCTCCAATGATCCTTTTCGATTTTTTCCCGTATAAACGCTTTCATATCGTCATTTAGCTTGTAAGGACGATGACTTCGCTTACTCATCATGTCAGCGAACTCTTGTGCTCTTTTAGGGAAATATTTTCCTTTTGAGTCGGCATTTCTGCGGAGTTCCTTGCTAATGGTAGCTTGCGATACCCCGATATATCGGGCAATTTCAGATTGTGTTTTTTTATCCTTTCTCATTCGATAAATTGTGTACCTTTGCGTTTCGTTTAAATGTTTCATTTGCATTTGGATTTGAACCCGCAAATATTACATTTTTTCGAATAATCCCGCCGCATGCGGCGGGATTATTATTTACCCACCTTTATAACTTTCTGAATTGAATTTTTC
>CAZCTI010000368.1:0-1063 GCA_964501385.1 uncultured Clostridia bacterium | reverse complement strand
TATGACCTAACCCAATTTCTTCGACCGTAGGAAGAAAGAAATTGATGGTAGGTCAACCGCACAGAATGCCAAATTTATGCGACGAAAGGAGCAAATAAATTTGATGCATTCCCCTGTGATATGACCTAACCCAATGTATATAAAATGCTCCTCAACACGAGGAGCTTTTTATCTTAGAAAGTGATACACACCTTCTTGTTTAGGGCAAGTCTCTCTAAATAGAACGAATGTCACTGTAAGAGGAGGAAGTTTTGGATAGAATAAGATGTGAAAAACTAAAAGAAAAAATTATGAGTGCCGATGAAGCAGCAAAGTTAATAAATGACGGAGATTTTGTAGGAGCTTCAGGATTTACTCCTGCCGGTTATCCTAAGGCAGTTCCAATGGCACTTGCAAAAAGATTTGATGAAGGGGAAAAACTCCAAATAAATTTAATGACCGGAGCATCAGTAGGACCTGAGCTTGACGGATTGTTGTCTGAAAGAGGAATTATTAGTAGAAGATACCCTTATCAAACTAACTCTATACTGAGAAATAACATTAATAACGGCAATGTAAAATATAATGACATGCATTTAAGTCATTCTGCACAATATTTAAATTACGGATTTTTAGGTGAAATGGATGTTGCCATAATAGAAGCTGTGGCAATAACTGAAGAAGGGGGGATAGTACCCAGTACTTCTGTAGGAAATTCCAATATTTTTGTTAATTATGCAAAAAAAGTTATCATAGAAATAAATACATCACAACCTTTGGAGTTAGAAGGAATACACGATATTTATACACCTGTGAATCCTCCTGTTAGAGAAGCAATTAATATAAACAATACTTCAGACAGAATAGGTACTGCATATATTCCATGCAGCATAGAAAAAATAGCAGCAATTGTAATTACGGATATACCTGACAAAACAAATAAAGTTGCTGCAATTGATGATGTATCAAAACGAATGGCAGAAAATTTAATAAAATTTTTAGAATCAGAAGTTGATAAGGGAAGGCTTCCAAAAAATCTGCTCCCCCTTCAATCAGGAGTGGGAAGTGTAGCTAATGCAGTTTT
>CAZCTI010000367.1:0-1076 GCA_964501385.1 uncultured Clostridia bacterium | reverse complement strand
TTGTAACGATAGGAGATACATTTCAGGCGTCTTTAGAAATTACCGCACTATTAAAGGATTTAGGTGCGAAACTTGTAATATCAAAGGCAAGCAGAGATATTCAAGCAAAATTTTTACTGAGAAACGGAGCCGACCAGGTTATTTATCCCGATAAAGATATGGCTGAAAAATTAGCTATTAAATCCAGCCTAAATAATATCATTGATTATTTTGAAGTTTCAAAAGAATACTCAATATTTGAACTTCCGGTTTTATCTGACTGGGTAGGAAATAGTATTGAAGCAATTAATGTTCGTAAAAAGTATCATATAAATATATTAATAATAAAAAGTGGTAATAATATTATGTCAGTTCCTAAGGCTGATTATTTATTCAAGAAAGATGAAACCATGCTTATATTTGGAAAAACAGAAGATATAATAAAATTAACAAACAATCACAGTTAAACATTTAGCAAAACTAATGCTCCCTTTACTGATATTTAACAACCGCAAAGGGAGCATATTTTACTTTATATGAGCAATTTATCTTATAGGGCAAAGACCTGTATCGCAACCATCATTACCTACATCTAAAGTTTCTTCCTGAACTTCATACTTACTTAAAAGAGAAGGAATAAACGGCTTCATTTCTTTCATTTTCTGGTTGTATTCTTCTTCAGTTATTGATTCGTATGGCATAAGCTGATAGAAGCTGTCATCTAAGGATAAGAAGGATAAAGCAACTACATCATCCCAGTTTTCCCATACCCAGTTTTCAACCTGTTCCCACTCATGGTCTCTTACATGAACTGTGATTGAGCAATTGTGATCTACATAGTTTTCCATAAACAACTTATAGTTTTCCAATTGTTCAATTGCAGTTATATCATATTTAGTTTTTCCAACAGGTGCTTTTTGCGGAAATTCTATAACCTTTGTAGTACATGTTTTTATATCTTGACCTACCTCGGGATGTATGGTGTAATCTAATTCTTCACATACCTTCACCAAAGGATCATGGCTGTTAATTCTTACTCTTCTTAAAAAATATGGAGAGTGAGAATAATGAACACCGCTGGATACTCCCGGAAGCTG
>CAZCTI010000366.1:0-1088 GCA_964501385.1 uncultured Clostridia bacterium | reverse complement strand
GGCATATGAAGAAGCTTATAATACAGCTTTTAGAGAAGCAAATATGAACAATGCATTAAAAAAGGTAACATCAGAAGTTATTCCCATATCAGGGGGTGGACTAGTAACTGCGGATAACAGATTTGCAATCAATATTCCTTCCGGAATATATTATCATGATGTAAACTGCTTGGTTACTACTACATTCGATGCAGGGGCAAGACAATACGGCGGTTTGATTAAAGCATCAGACAGCTATGAGGTTAAAATAGTAAATTCATCGGGAAATGTAGATGACAGCAAGCTTATAGAATTGACATTTGAATACCATGGAGATAAGGCACAAGGCGGCATATACAGACAAAACGGAAATGTATGGCTATATGTTCCTACAAATGTAAAAGAGGGTATGTTGACTGCTAAAATTAATCCGTCAAGTTTAAGTTCAAGCGGCACAACTTTCAGTGCATTTGCAGACACCAATGTTACAATATTCCGTGATTCAAGGGGACATTGGGCCGGTGATGAAATAGATGCCTTTGTAAGACGTGGTATTATCAGTGGATATGGCGATAATACTTTTAGACCTGAAAACAGTATTTCAAGAGCTGAGTTTATTACATTATTAAGTAGAGTTTACAATTGGAATACATCCTGGTATATGGGCAACACAACTGCTTTTAAGGATGCCAATATATTTGGAAATTACACGGATGTTATAAATTATTCAACTTATCATGGTTTTATATACGGATATGGCGATGGTACTTTTAAACCAAACAACCCAATTACCTACACTGAAGTTGAAATTATCATGAAAAGGGTTTTACCTTACAGTTATTTTAGATGGGCTAATATAGCTAATGATATGCTTTATGAAAAACAGACACGTTCTAACAGTTTAAACAGTTTAAATTATAATATTACCAGGGCAGAGGTAGTATATATGCTTTATAATTTGACGGAATAAAGAATTTATGTAAAAAATGACGATTAATAATCGTCATTTTTTTGGTTGCACAGACATGGGGACGTATCATCTGTCATTTTTGTTGCAGACATGCGTCCCCGCGTCTTCCTTGCCGACAAATGATACGTCCCCGCGTCTT
>CAZCTI010000365.1:0-1091 GCA_964501385.1 uncultured Clostridia bacterium | reverse complement strand
AAAAATAAAAAATCCCATACTGAAAAGCACAGGATTTAGTTTAGGGGGATTTGAATTATATCTCCGATATGAATCGGATTATTATGTATGTTGTTAAGCTCTGATATTTCGTATACTACTTGTCTTATATCTTTGTTGCCTGCATAAGCTTTTGCTATGGACCATATGGTGTCTCCTTGTTCAACGCTTACGTAATCGAACTGAGGTATATCCTTTGAATATGCTTTCATTGTAGTAATTGAGGTAAAAACAATAATACTTATGAATAAAACAGTCAGGAACATGAATCTTTTAAATTTATTTACATCGGTTACTTTATATTTATTTAATATTACCATAATCCACCTCGAACATATTTTCTATTTTCATTTTAGCAGAACATTAGTTCGATGTCAACATATTTTTTGCATTTTCTCAAACAAATGTTTGCTTTATTTTTAATACTATGTTAAAATATAGAAAAACAAAAGAGGTGGAATTATGAGTTATGAAGGCTTAAGCGATAAGCAAGTTCAAATACTTAAATACATAAAAGATGAGTTAACTCTTCGTGGCTATCCCCCATCAATTCGTGAAATCTGCAAAGCTGTAGGTTTAAGCTCTACTTCTTCCGTACATGCCCACTTAAATACATTAGAAGATAAAGGATACATAAAAAAAGGAACAAATAAACGAAGGGCTTTGGAATTAATTGATGTTGATGATATATGCAGCGACATGCCAAAAAAAGAAATTATAAATTTACCTATTATAGGAACTGTAACTGCCGGCTCACCTATTTTAGCTGTTGAAAATATTGATGACACCCTCCCCATTTCAATAGATTTTGTAGGCAACAAGGAATCATATGTTTTAAAAATAAAGGGAGAAAGTATGATTGAAGCAGGAATTTTAGACGGAGATTATGTTATAGTCAATTCTCAACATAATGCTAAAAACGGAGATATTGTTGTTGCTTTGATTGGAGATGAAGCAACAGTTAAAACATTTTATAAAGAAAAAGACCACATCAGATTGCAGCCTCAAAACTCTTCCATGGATCCTATTTTAATAAAAGAGCCATATATATTGGGAGTTGTAAAAGCTGTTGT
>CAZCTI010000364.1:0-1093 GCA_964501385.1 uncultured Clostridia bacterium | reverse complement strand
TAATCAATATAATCGGTTTGAAGTCTCTCTAACTGAGTTGACATTATTTTTTTTGCATTGTCTAACTTTTTTACCATATAGGGCGGCAGTTTTGTTGCTACTTTTACACGCTGCCTATAACCTCCGGAAAGAGCCTTCCCAAGAAAGGTTTCGCTTTGTCCTGCATGATAAATATAAGCCGTATCAAAATAATTAATACCTTTTTCAATTGAATCTCGAATTATTTTAGTGGCTCTGTTTTCATCTATAATTCCTGCCTTTGTAGGAAGACGCATGCATCCAAAGCCAAGAATAGAAAGCTTATCGTTGTTTTTTTGATTTATTCTGTAGTTCATATGTACCATACCTCATAATCGTTATATAATGGGCAAGCCCTATATCAAACTTTTTAATTTTTCCTTATCAATTATTTCTATTGTTCCCCTTGAAAGCTTAAGTACTTCATGTTTTTCAAAGCTTTTTAGCATTCTTGAAACAACTTCCCTTGCACTGCCTATATATTTAGCGATTTGTTCATGGGTAAGTTTAATTGTATTGGATTTGGTTTTTACCATTTCATCGTATAAAAAAATTGCAAGCCTTGCATCAAAACTCTTGAATAATATTTGCTCCATTGCCCACATTACATCAGAGAATCTGTCAGCAGCTTTTTTGTACATATAGTTCTCAACATATATATTTTTCATTGTTAATCTGTCAAATATGTCAACATCTAACAAAAATACTTCTGAATCTTGTTCTGCATCAATTAAAACTTCAAAAGTTATATTGCTTAATAAACAGGAAGCAGATAAAACACAGGACTCCCCTTCAGGCAGCCTGAATAGTGTAACATCCCTTCCTTCTTCAGATAACATATATGCTCTCAGTTCCCCTTTTTTTACAAGTAAATGTCCCACGCACTCCTTGCCCGCACTGTGAAGGTGTTCTCCTTTATTATATTTTACTACTTTAATGTTGTTTATAAGCAATTGCTTTTCGTCATTACTTAGTTTTTCACAATATGGCAAATTATTTTCTATGTATGTCAAATCTTCCTTGCTTAACACTCAATCACTCCTCACAATATTTTCTTCATTATACCACATTTTTA
>CAZCTI010000363.1:0-1107 GCA_964501385.1 uncultured Clostridia bacterium | reverse complement strand
AAATCAATAATTCGATCTGACTTGTCATAGCTATCTAACATAAAAGGTTCTTTATCTATAGGCAAAACATTATTCAACCCAAGATTAGGATTGTTGGCAATTGATTTAACCACGGCCAACCTGTACACCTCGCATACAGCTTTTGTATCTATCGTTTCAGAACAAACGGTTTTAAATCCGCACTCAAGTTTGTTGTTGTATATATTGAAAGCAATATTAGTTTCAAAAATTCTCCCAGGGATAGGTTCTCTGCTTTGTTTTTCATCTCCGGGAGCAGGACCTAAATCAGGTTCAATTAAATGCAATGCCCATATCCCCTTTTTCTTAATAAAAACCACATCCACCACATAACCCTCATTAATGCGGAAAGATTTAAAATCATCCAATGACACCCTTTCATATTCATCAGGCTCAGGAAATTTAATTTCATCAGGTACTTCAAGTTCCCTAAAACGTTTTCTCAGCCATGACATAGTTTCCAAAATTGCAATAATCATTGACCGTTCTGGATCTTGTTTATTTAAAATGGTTGCATATAGCTGATATGTAGGATAACTCCTTTTCTTTAACAGCTTCAATGGCTGCCGGTTTTCTAAATTCATTTGATTTACAATATTATTTGACATAACCCCACCCATTTTATTTAAAGCATTGATGTTCTATTCTTTTGTACTCTTTGAATCCACCTGATTCAACAAAAAAGGTAAGCAATATAAACCGGCTAAACCTATAAGTGAAAATACCAAACGGCTGAAAATAGAATCCTGTCCTCCAAATATAATACCCAACAAATTTAGATTAAACAACCCCATCAATCCATAATTCAATGCACCAATCGTTACTAATGCCAATGCAAATTTATCCAAAGATGCTATCTTATTCACAATTATCCTCCTTGTTAAACTTATCAATAATTTACCTACCTCTTCCTTTTTATCTTCCAAGGATTTTCTTCCTTTTCCATTTTAGGTAAAAGTTTTGATTTGTCCAATATTAATACTAATTAGTATTTTTTTAGATTCAATCAATTATCCACGATACTATATATTCCCAATCATCCGGAACATTAACATTCTTAAGTTCCTGCCAGCTGCCTTTTATTCCAAG
>CAZCTI010000362.1:0-1112 GCA_964501385.1 uncultured Clostridia bacterium | reverse complement strand
AAAGAAACAGCTAAAGCAGAATAATAAAACAAAGTGGGACAGTGGGTATGCGGACGAGACTGCGTACGTATCTAAACTGCCCCACTCGTATGTTATATTCAATCAAAAGACACAGGAAACTTTACTGTGTCTTTTTTGTGCTAAAAAATCAATCAAAAATAGTCGTCCTTAATTATTCAATTATTGATTATTATTTGGTATAAAAGCACTAAAAATTGTAAATATTACTAATATCAATTGGGCGGGGGTAAATATGTTTGTTAATTATTTAAAACCAATATTAAGCTATGATGTAATAATAGTTTTTTTAATTATAAGCTATATTTTAATTTTTAGAACAAGTAAAAACTTAAAACAGAAAAATTTTCACAGGGATTATAAAATAGTCAGGTTTACGGGAATTGTTTATGGGTTGATTGCATTGTCAGCAATAATAATAAAATATATTTGAGGGGGAAGTTATGAGCGTTTATCAAGATTTAATAAATTTGAAGGTGGATAATGATTTAAAGAAAAATGAGGTGGTATTACGAGAAGTTTTTAAGGATGCCGATGATATTATTTTTAGAATTTTTAATGTAGGACAAAACAAGAAGTTAAAAGTTTTGCTTATTTATGTGGATGGAATGACTACAAAGGATGCCATCAGCGAATATGCAGTTCAAAACATGATGGAAGCTTTCAATTTAGAAGTATTTGAAAAAGGATCTGAAAAAGAACTTCAAAATGCCATAATGGAAACAAGTATATCAATAACTGAAGCAGGTACTTTGGAAAAGCTGCAGGAATGTGTTGATAAGATATTGTCAGGTGAAACAATATTATTTATAGATACCTGTTCGAAGGCTATATGGCTTTCTTCAAGAGGATGGCAAATTAGAGGTATTCAAGAGCCTGCAGCAGAGACACTTATTAGGGGTGCAAGAGATGGTTTTATTGAAACAATGAAAATCAATTTAACCCTTATAAGAAGAAGAATAAGAGATCCAAGGCTTAAAATAAAGTATATGATGATAGGCACAAGATCAAAGACTGATATAGCAGTATTGTATATTGAGGATTTGGTAAATAAAACTGTTTTGGAGGCTGTTGAAAAAAGGTTAAATAATATA
>CAZCTI010000361.1:0-1117 GCA_964501385.1 uncultured Clostridia bacterium | reverse complement strand
GCTAACAATGTTTGAGATTCTTCACTACGTTCAGAATGACACTAACGCTAACAATGTTTGAGATTCTTCACTACGTTCAGAATGACACTAACGCTAACAATATTTGAGATTCTTCACTGCGTTCAGAATGACACGGCTTACGCTTATAGCATTAGGTTATTCATAGCATTGACGAAGGCAGAGCCTTCGGGGTTTTCATTACAATGACGCTTGAGATTCTTCGGGCAAAGCCCTCAGAATGACACGAGCGATGCTCTTAGATACTAACTGATTAAAAAAACTGCAAAATAATAAATTATTTTGCAGCCGAACGGTCATAGTATTATACACTTTAGACTTCATAGCTTTGCGTCCCTACCTTTCAATAGGTTTGCCAACATTAATTTTTTGTATTCTAATTTGTACTCTGATAAATAGAGTTCATTTTATATATACCACGATAAATAAATTGTAAACATATTTGTTATTAAATGTTTATCCATTTAATTATTGTTTACTTGCATAATACCAATCTACAAATTATCGAAGGGGTTGCCCTTGCCCGATAAATCCTTTTTAGTATACTTATATAAACTTTGTTTTATACTATCTATTCCTCATTTTCCATTATTTTAATAAACACCTCAGCAATATTTGGGTCAAATTGACTGCCTGATTTATCTTTTATTTCATTTAGAGCTTGTCTATTATTCATGCGTGTTTTATATGGTCTGTCATTGACCATAACATCGTAAGCATCTGCAATTGCAAAAACCCTTGCCACCAAAGGAATTTCATTGTTTTTTAAAAGTCCGGGATAACCTTTGCCGTCCCAACGTTCATGATGGATTAAAATCAGCTCGTCCACAGGGGAGGCATCCTTAAACTCTTTAGCTATGTAGTAGCCTATTTCACTGTGACGTCTTACATTTTCCCACTCTTCGCTATTAAGGCTTCCCCTTTTTTGAAGAATACTTTTTGATACTCCAACTTTTCCTATATCATGGAATTCGCAAAGTAGTCTAAGTTCTTCCTTTTCATGATTGGACAAGTGTAAAGCATCTGCCATCAACAAACATAGTTTCTTAAGTCTATCGTAATGGGTCTTTGTTTCATATGTAATCTTTTCAAGCCTTGA
>CAZCTI010000360.1:0-1118 GCA_964501385.1 uncultured Clostridia bacterium | reverse complement strand
TGGAGATCGACCACAGCTTTGGAGGACCTGGGTTAACACCTGCTGATCCCCTGTATCTACCTGAATTCAGCGTGTATGCAAGTGAAGAAACACCTTGGGGCACAGAGGCAGACAAAGCGATGTTTGATGCAGCAGGGGTATCGATCAGTTATGATGCTGACCTGCAGCAGTGGACGATTAACTTTGGCGAAGCGATCACGGATTCCCGTTTCATCCCCTATGGTGTGACCTTCTACATGGTGCTGCATGATGAAGCGGACAATAAGTGGGGTTCAATGGATCCCACTACGTCCGAGAACACCTTTGCGTACACCTTTGAGGTGACCAACACGCTTGAGATTGAGATTGCAGCCGCTCCTTCATATCTCTATGCTGATGGTTATGTGTACGTTGGAGATTCTGTTTTTGACGATCCAAACAACATATATACCAACACCTACAGTCCGGCAGAATTCCTGGCTGAAGATGCGATGAACGACTTAGCTCGCTATCTGGGGGCTCTGTATCGCCAGGATGACTCGACGATCATCAGTATTGTGTATGATGGTGTGACCTTTACCTGGAACACAGCAGAGCCAAACACGGGCAGCAACTGGTTCAACGGAACGACATCCCTTGTGTCTGCAATGGTAGCGGACTACCTGGCAACTGGTGGCGATCTTGTGATCACGGTTCAGGATGGCTGGCATGAAGCGAATGTGACCTTCAAGCTGGTGATCACCAACACGCTGGATGAGGAACTTGAAAGTGCACCGGATTATGTCTATGATCCGGTTTATACCTATGTAGGAAGCCGTGTCTTTGATGACGAAGCGAACATCTACACTGTCACCTATGATGATGTGGACTTCAACCCCGGCGCGATGAACGACCTCGCTCGCTATCTTGGCGCATTGTATCGCCAGACCGGCGCGACGGTCACCAGCATTGATTATAACGATGTGACCTACACCTGGAATGCTGATGGCACTAACAAGGGCAGCAACTGGGAAGACGCCAGCGGTACTACCCTGGTGAGTGCGGTGGTTGCTGGGATCGGCAGCTACGATCCTCTTACTGGCTTGGTCTTCACCCTCTCTGATGGCGTTCACACCGAAAACGTGACCTTCAAGTTCGTG
>CAZCTI010000359.1:0-1121 GCA_964501385.1 uncultured Clostridia bacterium | reverse complement strand
TATGGAATTTCAAGGTCCGTCCCCAGAATTCCTGGCAAGAACCGTCCCCAAAGTGCTGATTATTCTATTTTCTTTTTGAAATTTAGGGTTGCTAAAATTAAGAACGCTACACCAAACACTAACAATATTATAAATTCGTTAATTAATTCCATAAAGCCGTTTCCTTTTAGAATTATTCCCCTAAGAACATTAATGAAATATGTTAAAGGGAGAAAGTTGCTTATTCCGCTGATTAATTTGGGCATTGCTTCTCTTGGGAACATATATCCAGAAAGCAATAAGTTAGGCATTATCATAAACATTGATAATTGCATTGCTTGAAGCTGACTTTTGGATATGGTTGAAATTAACAGTCCCACCCCAAGGGCTCCAAACAAAAATATTAATGAAAATATTAATAGCAATGTTATACTTCCTGCAATGGGAACCTTAAACCAAAACATACTTAAGGCAAGGGCTAATACTATATCCACAAACCCAATAATTACATAAGGAATTATTTTCCCTATCATTAATTCCATTTTGGTAATTGGTGTAACTATAAGCTGTTCCATAGTTCCTCTTTCTCTTTCTCTAACTATTGAAAAAGATGTGAGCATAAGTGTAACAGTTTGTAATATAACTCCTATTAACCCCGGAATATTAAAGTAAATACTGCTCATATTAGGGTTGTACCAAACCCTGCTCCTTAAATCCAAAGGCTGGGGCATTTTTAAGCTTAGTGTGTCCTGAATAATTTCAACAGACATAGACTGAACCACCCCGGAAGCACCGGATAATATGGTTTGTGCTGTAGTAGGGTCTGAACCATCAACTATTAATTGAATTTGGGCAGTTTTGCCCTTCTTAATATCAGAGGAAAACTCAGACGGTATTACAATCCCCGCTTTTGCATAACCTTTATCCACATAATCCTGAACATCAGTCATACTGTTTGCATAGTAATCTAAATCAAAGTATTGGGAATTTACCAAACCTTCCAAAAATTTATTACTTTCAGCTCCAATATCATTATTAAGAACTACTGTGGGAATATGGTCTACCGTAGTAGATGCGGCATATCCAAACAACAATAATTCCATTATAGGCATCATTATAATTATTGCAATTGTTCTTTTATC
>CAZCTI010000358.1:0-1131 GCA_964501385.1 uncultured Clostridia bacterium | reverse complement strand
CTGGAAGATTGTCCAGTAAGAACCGTCCCCTCTGGGTAGGTAAGAACCGTTACTACGGACAAAAAGTAGGAGAATATATGAAAGAAATTAAAATTACAAACAATGAAGAAGGTCAAAGATTAGACAGATTTTTAAAAAAATATTTAAATAAAGCAAATCAATCATTTATACAAAAAATGATCAGAAAAAAGAATATAAAGTTAAATGATGCAAAAGCTGAGCCGGAAACAGTTTTAAAAAAGGATGATATAGTACAACTATATTTGTCAGATGATACTATTGATAAATTCAGAGAGAAAAAGACATTGATGCAGGCAAATATACATTTTGATATTGTCTACGAGGATGATAATTTATTGGTAGTAAATAAGCCTATTGGATTAAGCACACAACCAGATCAAACAGATATGAAAAATTTAGTTGATGAGATTAAAATGTATTTAGATGCAAAAGAGGAAAATATAAGCTTTACATTTAAGCCTGCAGTGTGCAACCGATTGGACAAAAACACCTCCGGTCTTGTTATTGCAGCAAAAAATTATAATGCACTGAAGCAAACAAACAAAGCAATCAGGGAAAGAAAAATAAGAAAACTTTATATGGCAAAGGTTCACGGCATTATAAATAATGATTTGGAGCTTAAGGATTATCTTATTAAAGATGACAATAAAAATATGGTAAAAATAATAAATGAGCAAAGAGAAAATTCAAAATCAGTTATAACTTATGCCCATCCATTGAAAACAGAAGGACGATTTACATGGCTTGAAGTTGAAATAGAAACAGGGAGGGCTCATCAAATTCGTGCACATTTATCTTCAATCGGACATCCTATTGCAGGAGATAAAAAGTACGGCAAAAAAGATAATGAAAAATATCAAGTTTTGCATGCATATAAATTGGTGCTTGATGGTTATGAAGATAGCTTGTCATATTTAAACGGTATGGAAATTGTATCTGATATTAGTGAAAGAAAAATATTGTAGGAGGCCATATGAAACTAAATATAGTTGGGATTAATGAAACTGTTGAAGTAAACAGTGAAGAAACATTGTACCAAATACTGAAAAGGGTTCATAAAGATAATTATTTTAAATATTTGGGAGCTAAGGTAAACAATAAACTTAAGGG
>CAZCTI010000357.1:0-1132 GCA_964501385.1 uncultured Clostridia bacterium | reverse complement strand
ATCCTAAGCACACAAATAATTGAAACATATATAGACGGAAAGTCCGTTTACAAAAAATAATGAAGAATTCCGGGGACGGACCTTAAAATTCCTGGGGACGGACCTGAATTCCTGGGGACGGACCTTAAAATTCCTGGGGACGGACCTTAAAATTCCTGGGGACGGACCTTAAAATTTTTAAATTCTAATTTAAAGTAATTCTATTTAAGATGATGAATTTAATTGATACCATGCGAAAAGTGTGGTATTCTTTTTATATGTAATATTAAATTATGGGTACAGTAATCCCTATTTGGAGGAAGTATGAGAAGAAGTGACGGCTATTTACTTAAAGATTTGAACCCATTCATGAAAATTATTCCATATATAATGGAAAAACGAAGTGATTCACAAAATTTTTCAAAACAGATTTTCCCGGCAGAAACTATAGATAATTATATTATAGAGAAAAAGAAATCTGGTTATAGTTTTACATATATGCATGTATTTATTGCTGCTTATGTGAGACTTCTTGCCGAAAGGCCGCAGCTTAACCGTTTTGTAATGAATAATCAAATATACCAAAGAAACAAAATTTATGTTTCAATGGCTGTTAAACGCTCCCTTAGGGATGAAGGAGAAGAAACAACCGTAAAATTTGAGTTTACCGGTAAAGAAAATATTTTTGAAATAGCTGAAATTATAGATAGAGATATAGCTCAAGCACTTTCTTATAACGAAAGTACAGCATCAGACAAACTTGCGGAGTTGGTAATGTCTATGCCGGGTTTTGTTAAAAAAACATTGGTTGGAATTTTAAAAACAATGGATAAATACAATATACTTCCTAAAAGTGTAATTGATGCAAGTCCATTCCATACAACATTATTTTTCACTTATCTAAAATCTATTGACACAAATTATATATATCATCATCTTTATGATTTTGGAACAACAGGGATATTTGCTGCTCTTGGGAAGACAGTTAAAATGCCTATAGTAGAAAATGATCAGGTAGTTGTAAAAAAATGCTGCCAAATTGGCTATACAATGGATGAGCGAATATGTGACGGAGTTTATTATGCCAGGAGTTTTAAGCTATTAGAAAAATATTTCTACAATCCCCAATTACTTGAATTGGAATTTATTGAAA
>CAZCTI010000356.1:0-1133 GCA_964501385.1 uncultured Clostridia bacterium | reverse complement strand
AATGGATATTAATAATTCCTGCTTTTCCTGATAACATTCCTGCAACACGTGCTTCTGCAACAGCCCTTGTAAATTCTTCAAATGTTGGCTGAGATGATCTGTGATCAGATATAGCAATTTCTCCAATTCCAACTATTTTATCGACTATCATTATATCCTTCATAATATCACCGGTAATTGTCTTAACAGGAAATCTGTATGAACCTGAATATATATATGTCGAAATCCCTTCCTCTTCCAATGCTCTTGCTTTTGCAAGCAATGATACCATGTCACGAGAAATTCCGTCTGTTCCAAGACAACCTACTACTGTTGTCACCCCTGCAGTTGTTAGGCTTGTTAATGTAGCTTCAGGTGTTCTTGTTGCAAAGCCGCCCTCTCCTCCGCCTCCAAGTATATGCACATGCGAATCAATTAATCCCGGGACTAACAATTTACCGCTGCCATCTATTTCTACAACCTCTACATTGCCATTTAATTCAACTTGAATATTTTCCCCTATATTAGCAATCTTCCCATCAATTATTAAGACATCTTTTATACCAACATATTCAGGTTTATAAATTTTTATATTTCTAATAATCGTAATCATAGCTTCTCCTTTATTAATTATTGTTTGTGTTATTTGTCCTGTATATAGGATAACACATTATCTCCAACAAATACATAGGATCCTGGAACAGTTTTAAGTACTGTTACAATTTCAGATGCAAATATATTCACGCCATTAATACTGCCTATAATATCTCCTTTATTAATTTGCTGCCCGTTTATGACATTAGGCATCCAAAGTCCGTTTTCATTAGCTGAAATATCTTTAATCTTTCCAAATAGTTTAGGCGGGTTGTCATTATAACAACCTTCTATAATGCCCTCAGATACTAACAAATTTAGTATAGCATTGAAGCATTCTTCTGCTGCTTTGAAGTTGACTGCTCCTGGTATAATTCCGCTTGGTAATTCAATAATAAATGCCCTCTGCCCTCTTTTTCGGCATGATTCAGTAAATAATTGACCTCCAACCCCTTCCGATTGAATTAGATTTTGTATGTTTAAGCCTCTTATTAGCTCTTCTACCATTGGAAATTCATCATAAATTGCCAAAGCATACATCATGCTTGCCTGGCTGCAAC
>CAZCTI010000355.1:0-1140 GCA_964501385.1 uncultured Clostridia bacterium | reverse complement strand
GGGGCGTATTCAATGTCTCCGTTCACATCTGAGGAAAGCATTACTAACAGATATGTAAAAAACGAAAATCCAGATGTTATAATCAATATAGTTGATGCCACCAACTTGAGCAGAAGCTTGTTTTTCACAACTCAACTTCTTGAATTGGGAATACCTGTTGTTGTTGCGCTGAATAAGAGTGACTTAACAAGCAAGAGAAATACTAAAATAGATGTAGATATGTTGTCAAAATTATTAGGGTGTCCTGTTATTGAGACGGTATCAACAAAAACAAGCAATAATGGTTTGGAAGAACTTATTTCTAAAGCAGCAGAAGTGAAGGGTAAAACCCAAAGTGCTTTATATGATAATAAGGGAACAAATATGGCAGATAAAAATTCAGTAGAAGCTTCTGATAAGGAAAGATATAAATTTGTCAAAAACATAGTTTCTCAGGTAGAAAAAAGAGAAACGAGCAGTAGCAGTCAAACCAAACAAGATGCTGTAGATAGAGTATTAGCTCATAAGTGGTTGGGTATTCCTATTTTTGCAGTCATTATGTATGCAGTTTTTTCAATTTCACAAACTTACATAGGTCCATTTTTGGCAGATACTCTTGTTGGCTGGATTGATTTATTATATGTTTGGGTAGAAGGATTAATAAGCGAGGGTACATCACCTGTTCTTTCTTCAATTTTGTTAGATGGCATTATAGGTGGAGTTGGAGCTGTTGTTGGTTTCTTACCACTAATCATGACATTGTTTTTCCTTTTAGCGTTGCTGGAGGACTGTGGCTATATGGCTCGAGTTGCTGTTGTAATGGACAGATTTTTTAAGAAAGTTGGTTTATCGGGCAAATCAATTATTCCAATGATTATTGGTACCGGTTGTGCTATTCCGGGCATTATGGCAACAAGAACAATTAAAAACGAAAGACAAAGAAGAACGACTGCAATGCTGACGCCTTTTATGCCATGCGGAGCTAAGCTTCCTGTTATTGCATTGTTTGCCGGTGCATTTTTTGATGATGCTGCATGGGTAGGAACTTCAATGTATTTTATAGGTATTGCAATTATAATATTTGGTGCTTTATTGGTATCAAGGATAAGCGGGGAGAAAAATGCAAGATCATTCTTCATAATGGAGCTGCCGGAGTATAGA
>CAZCTI010000354.1:0-1163 GCA_964501385.1 uncultured Clostridia bacterium | reverse complement strand
AAGGTAATGGCAGAATTTCATGTAGGATCTTCATTTATAATTGATTTTTTAAATATTTTGGTTTTAAGTGCAGGAGCCATATTCTTTTTTAAGGGTTTGATTAATTTTGGTGACTTTGCTGCATTCTTATTATATATAGGAAACTTTTTAAACCCAATAAGAAAGTTAATAAACTTTGTTGAGCAGTATCAATCAGGAAGCTCCGGATTTAAACGATTTACTGAAATAATGGATAAACAAGTAGAATTAGATGACCCCGGTGCAAAAGATATTTACAATGTAAAGGGTGACATAAGTTTTGAGAACGTAACATTTTCTTATGATGATAATACTGAAATATTAAGAGATATTACATTTAATATAGAAGCAGGCAAGACAGTTGCATTTGTAGGACCATCAGGCGGAGGAAAAACTACCCTTTGTCACTTAATACCACGCTTTTATGAAATAGTAGAAGGCAGTATTTCAATTGATAACACAGATATTAGGAAATTCACCCGCAGGTCTCTTAGAAAAAACATAGGAATTGTTCAGCAAGATGTATTCTTGTTTACAGGAACAATTTTCGAAAATATTCAATGCGGAAAATTTGACTCAACAAAAGATGAAGTTTATGAAGCAGCAAAAAATGCCAACATTCATGATTTCATAATGTCATTGCCAAAGGGATATAATACATATGTGGGTGAAAGAGGAGTTAAGTTGTCCGGAGGTCAAAAACAAAGAATTTCCATAGCAAGAGTATTCCTTAAAAATCCGCCAATATTAGTGTTGGATGAAGCAACCTCTGCCCTTGATAATGCTACTGAACTGTTAATACAAAAATCCTTGGAGGAATTGTCAAAGGGTCGTACTACAGTGGTTGTTGCTCACAGGTTATCAACCATTAAAAATGCAGATGAAATTATTATATTAACGGACGAAGGAATTCAGGAAAGAGGAAAACACCAAGATCTTTTGGATATGAAGGGCATATACTCTGAACTATACAATGCACAATTTATTAATGCATAAGATGCATGAGGAGACTTTATGAAAGTTACTATAATCGGTCATTGGGGAGGATTCCCTAAGGCAGGAGAAGCAACCTCCGGATATTTGATAGAGTATGATAATTATAAGCTGTTGTTAGAATGCGGCAGCGGGGTTGTAAGCTCATTACA
>CAZCTI010000353.1:0-1184 GCA_964501385.1 uncultured Clostridia bacterium | reverse complement strand
TTATGATTTTGATTTCGATGATGACGATTATGATGATGATTTTGATGATGAAGAACATGAAGGTCATAGCTATAGCGAAGAAGACTAATAGTAAATAATATTACATAAGAAGAACATTCTTTAATAGGAATGTTCTTTTTCGTACAAAAGATGAGATCCTTCGCTATACTCAGGATGACAAACCTGTCATTCTGAACCGCAGGTGAAGAATCTCATTCTTATGGCCAAATTTCTTCCGGGTTTACTCCATATATTTGTACTATTTCAAACAAATCACTGTTTGCAATATCCTTTGGAGTCACAAGCCATGTCCCGTCTGAATCCGTATCGTATCCAAACTGCATCAAGGGATACCACACAACATGGGAGCATTGGGTGGTTTTAATATTATCAGGTTCAGGATTTTTCTTGCTTGAAAGCCCTACAGTAAGTCCATAAGGAATGCTTAGCATATTGTTTTTCGCAAATTCAGCAATTTCATCTAATGTTTCTTGGGACGTGTCCTTTAATTTAAGCATCATAAATGAAGGATAAACTCTCCATTTATTAATATCCTGAAGCATTGTATCAGTTCCTAAAAGTACTGCTTCAAGAGTCTCTTGATTTTTGGCATCCGTTACTATTCCTGCATGGCCATGCCTCCATCCTAATGAATGGGTAGCCTTTGTAAGAAGAATATATCCGTTTTCATAAGGTGCAAGGCTAAACCCGTACATGGGATTACCCTCCTCATTAACAATTGATTCTTGACTTACAATTATTGCAATTCGTTCGCATAATATATTTTGTTTCTTAAAAAAGTCTTCTTGAAATTTGAGGATATTTTTTTTGCCGGATACTTTGTCATTTAGAATTTCATCAATGGCAACTTTTCCAAGACCTGTCTGATAGAATAATTCCTTATAATCATCATCGTTTAATAACTCTTTTTTAAAAATATTCGAGATGTCTGATTTCTCATAATCGGGACGTATATACCCTACGGGTTCGATTACTTCTTCTGCAATGGCTAGGGTAGTGGTTATTATAATTATTACTATTAATGTAATCAGTAGTTTTTTATGTTTTAGGTTAGTGAGTTTATGTTTTATCATTATTTTTCCTTCTTTGTCATCCTGAGCGACAGCGAAATTTTGAACCCTTGCTTTCGATAATGCAGAATTTTAAGGTCCGTCCCCGGAATT
>CAZCTI010000352.1:0-1191 GCA_964501385.1 uncultured Clostridia bacterium | reverse complement strand
TGCCGCCGACAAGCACAGGGAGCGCGCGGCTTCCTGCCGCCTTCAGTTTCTCGTTGAGCCAGGCCAGGAAGAAGACCTTCTTCTCAATGTCGCTCAGCCTTTTGGTTTTAATGTCTTTCAGGTCCATAAATATCCACCACTGCCTTCAATTTTCTTTTTTGCATTTTTTCGTTACCGAACAAAGCGCTATGCACCACCGTAGGATGGACATTGTCCCGTATACAGTTAAAGTATACAACTTCACAGTCCACACCCTTTTTAAGGGATACCAGCATTGGCGACCGCTTTCTTATTTTTGACACTGCCAAAATAACGCTCTCATCTTTTAAATAAATGAGTCCTTGAGTATACTTAAAGCAAGTACCACTTTTATGAGGGAGTGTGTACAAAATGCCTTATTTTATCGAACATTTAGAATTAGACCCTGATAAAACTGAGAATATAATAAATGAAGAAAAGGAATTCTTTGAGAAAGCTGCTATCCAAGCACTGGGGATAGAAACTTACAGGAAAAACTGTTTTAGGTTTCGTCCTGAAATCATACGGGTCAATTATTTACTTTAATACTAATATCAGTTATAATATTAGCATGAAAGTAAAAGATGTTAAAGGTCCATACAAGAAGCTCGATGAGCTCGTTGAAAAAAACAACGGTATCTTAAAAACCGGAGATGCCCTGGCAGAAGGGATCTCAAAACCCGTGCTAGGCAAATATTTAAAGCTGCGGGAATTCGAGCGCATGGCACAGGGTATCTACCTTAGTCCGGAGGCATGGATGGATGAAATGTATATCCTGCATCTCCGAAGCGCTCAGGCTGTATTTTCGCATGATTCCGCCCTTTATCTCCACGACATGACACTTAGAGTTCCTTTAAAACATACTGTGACTCTCATGACAGGGTATAATCCCTCAAGGCTGACGGCGGACGGGATCAAAGTCTATACAGTCAAGAAAGAGCTCTATGGACTGGGAATCGGTGAATATCCCACCATGTATGGGAATATGGTCAGGGCCTATGACCCCGAACGGACCATCTGCGATATTCTCCGAAGCAGAAGTGGAATTGAGATTCAAACCTTTGAGGACGCCCTGAAAATGTACTTTAGCAGAAGGGGGAAGAACCTTCACAGGCTTATCGCGTACGCCAATGCGTTCCGTGTTGACAAGATGTTGTTTATGTATTTAAGAGT
>CAZCTI010000351.1:0-1214 GCA_964501385.1 uncultured Clostridia bacterium | reverse complement strand
TGACCTCTTGTGAAAAGTCCTGAGCCGTGTGTTCTTGGGAGAATTCCTACTTCACAGGATATTTTTCTTATTTCGTCTATTGTTCTGTTGTCAGGTCTGATACCTCTTACAAGTATATTTTCTCTTACCTTTTCTTTTATTATTGAATATAAAGCATCTTCAATATCTGCTTCATTTTCAGGATATTTTTCCAAGAATATTTCTTTAGCTGATTTCTTAAAGTTATCAATATTTTCTTGTCTTTTAAGTTTATCTTTTTCGATTATAGCTTCATTTATTACGGGAGATGCATATTCTCTTATTTCTTTTTCAATATTTTCATCAGGTACAAATTTTATGTAATCTGATTTTTCTTTTCCTGACTCAGCAGTAATTTCATTTATGAAATCACAGATTTTTTTGATTTCTTCATGGGCGAACAATATTGCGTCAAGCATTACTTCTTCAGTAATTTCATCTGCACCTGCTTCAACCATCATTATTGCTTCTTTTGTTCCGGATACTGTCAAATCAAGAGCTGTTATTTCTCTTTCTTTACTGTTTGGGTTTACAATAAACTTTCCGTCTATAAGACCTATATTAACAGAACCTGTAGGTCCTTCAAATGGTATGTCTGAAATTGATAATGCAATTGATGAACCAATCATACCTGCTATTTCAGGTGAACAGTCCTGGTCAACTGATAAAACCGTTACAGTTACTGAAACATCATTTCTGTATCCTGCCGGGAAAAGCGGTCTCAAAGGTCTGTCTATCAATCTTGATGTAAGTATAGCCTTTTCTCCGGGTCTTCCTTCTCTTTTAATAAATCCTCCCGGTATTTTTCCTACAGAGTATAGTTTCTCCTCAAAATCTACGCTGAGCGGAAAAAAGTCAATACCTTGTCTTGGCTCTTTTGATGCTGCCACATTTGCCATTATAACTGTATCCCCATATTGAACTAAGCAAGAGCCGTTTGTTAATTCCGCAATTTTGCCCACAGTTACTTTTAATTCTCTTCCGGCAAGCGTAAATTTAAATATTTTTTCTTCCATGTTACCTCCTTTAATAGTTTCCTAAGTAAAATAGAAAGCGGGTTCCCCCGCTTTTTTCACTTAGTTTTCTGCTTTCACTTAAAGTATAAACGAACAATAACAAATTTAAAATTTGGGTTGTCTGCTTTCACTTACAGTATAAGCGACCAACACCAAATTGAAAATTTGGGTTGTCTGCTT
>CAZCTI010000350.1:0-1225 GCA_964501385.1 uncultured Clostridia bacterium | reverse complement strand
TGATTTTTATAATGAAATATTTCCGCGGAAATTGTCGAAATAAGTCTTGCTTATTGCTGCGAATATATAATCTGCGTGTAGATTATATATGAATTAGAATCATTGAAACTCTTCAAATATGAGGAGTTTTTTTAGAATCTGTAATTTTTTATATACTTTTTTATAATAAATGGTACAATATAATAAAGGTTGGGTGATAGTATGAAGAAAACTGCTGCATTTTTTGATATAGATGGCACCATATTCAGAAATTCCTTGATGATTGAGCATTTTCAAAAGCTTATATCTTTTGAGGTAATAGATCCTGAAGTTTGGTATACAAAAGTTAAGAAGGTGTATTTAGAGTGGGAAAAAAGATATGGTGATTTCGAGGAATACTTAGAAATTTTAGCGGGTGTTTATTTAGAGAAACTTAAGGGTTTTGATAAATCGTATATTGAATATATTGCTGATCATGTTATAAAGTCTAACGGTGACATGGTTTATAAGTATTCAAGAAATCAAATTGAATATCATAAAAAGCAAAATCATAAAGTATTTTTCATTTCAGGCAGTCCTGATTTTTTAGTATCAAGAATGGCTGAAAAGTATCAAGCCACAGACTACCGAGGCAGTATTTATAAAGTTGATCATCAAAATAAGTTCACCGGTGAAATAGTGAAAATGTGGGATTCTGAAAGTAAACAAAGAGAACTTAATAATCTGATTGAAGAACATGATGTTGATTTAGAAAACAGCTATGCTTATGGTGATACAACAGGGGATTTTTCGATGCTTAAAATAATTGGCAATCCGGTTGCAATTAATCCAAACAGGGAATTATTGATATCTATCAGAGAAGATGAAGAACTTAGTAAAAAGGCAACAATAATTGTTGAACGAAAAAATGTAATATATAAATTAGGACCCAATGTTGAAATATTGTATTAGAAATGGAATAGTTTATCATACAATAGACCATTAATTAGTAAGTGAATAAAAATTTACATATAATTTACTTAAAAAATTTATATAATAGGAGAATGACATGAAAAAAGTAATTGTTTTTGGAAGCAGGCATTGACCGGATTGTGCACCGGCGAAAGAGTTTCTTTCGGAAAAAGGAGTAGAGTATATATATCTTGATATAACAGAAAATATGCTTAACTTAAAGAAATTTTTAAAATTAAGAGATTATGCTCCTGAGCTTGTAGAAATAACAGAAGCAGGAAGAGTTGGTTTGCCA
>CAZCTI010000349.1:0-1230 GCA_964501385.1 uncultured Clostridia bacterium | reverse complement strand
GGTTAATTGTAGTGAAGTAAATGGTTTTAGCTTTCGCCGCCTGTTCCACCAAGTTTAGTATCAATTTCTTCAAATTTTGTTTTAATACTGCCGCCTACATTTGTCAGTACAAGAATTACTGCAAGTGCAATTGCCACGATTATCAAAGCATACTCAACCATACCTTGACCGCTTTCTTCATTTTTTAACCAATTCATTAACTTTTTCATTTTTGAAACCCCCTTATAATTTGTTATTCTAATTTTGTTATTTATTATAAATATCTTTCGATATTATAACCAGTATTGTTTTTACAGTGATGTAACTGCTTCTAAAATTTTATCATAATATTTTGATACTGTGCCGCCTGCTGTACCCAATGATAGAAGTGCTGCAATTGCAATAAGAACAATTACCAAAGAGTATTCAGTTAAACCTTGTCCATCTTCTTCCCTGAGTAAGTATTCAACAAAGTGTTTCATACCATCACCGCCAATCTTTAAGCTATGAGCAGAGTTATCAAAACTCCTGCATAACCTGCCGTAATAAATGGTGCAAGTGGTAGCATGGTTGCCAATGCAATTTTTTTAAGTGCCATACCCACTGCTATAAATGCTAACAAAGACAAAGCCATAATTCCTACACCGGTTATAATCAATGGATAGCCTAATGCTAAACCCATTGCTCCGGCTAACTTCACATCTCCGGCTCCAACTTTTCCAAAACCGACAAATGCGGCAACTGAAGTAAAAACCGTCATCATAATCACCATGCTTATTAAGGCTGGAAACAATGCTTTTATGCCGTAATTCATCACTTGGAACAATAGCCCTGCAACAGTAATAAGCAAAACACATTCATTGGGAATTATCCTGATATTTATGTCAATAAATGCAATTATCACGCATATTGTTATCTGCACTGCAATCAATAATGCTATTATGGGATTGTCTGTATTTAAGCCTGCAAGTGCCCAAGCGGCTCCGTTCAACAAGCAAACAACATATTTTGCTGTTTTGGAATACAAAATATTGCTTAATTCAATTGAGCCTTTTTTGTATTCCATTATTTTTAGGGACAATTCAGGAATTTTCCAACCTATCAACAATCCTACCGCACCATATATAACTGCAAAAATATCCATTTTTCCCTCCGACGGTTATTTTGTAATTTTTACAACCCTCAAACCGAAATCTGCATTGGGGTCATAGGTAACTTCACCTGTTCCAATATTTAAATCTTCCAAAAACC
>CAZCTI010000348.1:0-1246 GCA_964501385.1 uncultured Clostridia bacterium | reverse complement strand
CCGAAGAAAACTACAGCTCCTTAACATTGCAGGTAACTCCGCAGCAGGCTATGGAAGTAAGCATGACCGAATACAAGGGTCAATTGAGAGCTATATTGAGGTCTCCTTTGGATGAAGGCACAACTTCATTACCGCCAATAACCGTTGATAAAATTATATTCAGATAGAGGGATGATATGAAAATAAGTGTGTTGCTCATAAGCAAAATAGAAAGAAATATCAATGTTCTAAGACGTATGATTGATGACCCGGATATTGCAGTAATAGGGGAATCAAACGGAGGTTCATTAGCATTGGATAAAATAGAAAACATGTCTCCTGATGTTATTGCAATGGTATACGGAGAAGGAGATACGGATGTTTTAAATTTAGCTGAAAGAATAATATATCATAGACCTCGTACATTCGTAGTTTTGGTTGCTGAGCACTTGGATGTGGAAATGATGCAAGGTGCCCTAAAGGCAGGTTGCCACAATATTGTTGAAATGCCTCAAACATCCAAGGAAATGAATGAATATATCAAATCAGTATACAACAACGAAACCTTAAGGTTGAAATCAATCAGTCAAAATGACAATCTTGTGTGGACTTCCACCGTAATTACGGTATTCGGGGCAAAGGGAGGTCTTGGAAAAAGTACCATAGCAGCCAATTTAGCCGTAGGCTTGGCACAAAGCAGAAAGAAAGTTGCATTGATTGATTTGGATTTACAGTTTGGAGATTTGCACATATTTTTGGATTTAGAGCCTAAAGAAACAATTACCGAATTAGTTCAGGATACAGCATCTCCAAGCATCGATTCCATCAGAAGCTATATGACAGTGCATTCAAGCGGTGTCCACGTATTATGTGCACCAAGAAGCCCTGAATACGCAGAACTCATATCTGCCGAAAAAGTAATGTCTCTTTTAAGCCTTCTCAGAAGCTACTATGATTATGTTGTAATTGATACGGCTCCTACATTTTCGGATGTTAATGTAACCGCATTGGAATCCTCAACCTACATTTTTTTCGTAACAGGGCTTGATATTTCTATTTTGAAAAATTCCAAGCTAAGCATCTCATTGTTAGATTCTCTGCAGCTTACGGACAAAGTCAGGGTTATAGTAAACAGGGCGGTTGATATGAATTCCATAAGTATCAACGATGTGCAGAAAATAACGGGTTTTAATATATGGGCTAAGGTGCCCAGTGATTACAAGGTTGCTGTTACAGCTTTAAACAGGGGAGTTCCCTTTGTTATAGG
>CAZCTI010000347.1:0-1246 GCA_964501385.1 uncultured Clostridia bacterium | reverse complement strand
AAGCGGGGAGAAAAATGCAAGATCATTCTTCATAATGGAGCTGCCGGAGTATAGATTCCCAAGTATAAAAAGAGCTGTAATTTCTATGTTTTCCAGAGCAAAGGCGTTTATTGTCAAAGCAGGTACCATTATTTTGCTTTGCAATGCAGCAGTACAAATTATGCAAACATTCAACTGGCAATTCCAAGTAGTTGCCGAAGGTGCAGAGAATACAAGTATTTTAGCAAGCTTAGCATCACCCTTTGCTGTTTTGTTATTACCATTAGGCTTTGGTATATGGCAATTGGCTGCGGCTGCAATTACCGGGTTTATTGCAAAGGAGAATGTAGTTGGCACATTAGCGGTTGTATATGGCATAACTAATTTTATTGATGTGGAAGAGCTGATGATGGTATCTGAGGGAGCTACCGTTGCAAGCATCATCGGGTTAACGCCTGTAGCCGCATTAGCATATCTCATGTTTAATTTATTTACACCACCTTGTTTTGCAGCTATTGGTGCTATGAATTCGGAGATGGAAAATAAAAAGTGGTTATGGGGGGGCATTGCATTCCAATTTGGTATGGGTTATGTTGTGTCATTCATTACTTATCAAGCAGGGACTTTTATGACAACAGGTGCCGTTGGAACTGGATTTATGCCTGGACTAATTGCTGTGACAGCAATGATTGGCTGTGTAGTATATCTTGTTAAAAAGGGCAATGAAAAGTCTGAAAGTAAATTTGCATTAAGTGTATAGGAGGGAAAATGGGAAATATTATAATAGGGCTATTATTATTAGCAATAATCAGTGCATCTATAGTAAAGGTTATAATTGAGAAGAAAAAAGGTGTTAAGTGCATCGGTTGTCCATCTGGAGGAGCTTGCAAGAGTAATTGTAATTTACATGAATAATTTATTTAATAAAAAATTGCTGCATCGTAATTGTAACACCAATATTAAATCTGCATTGCGTTCATTTTGATAATTTATTAAAATGAACGCATTTTCTCAAATTTTTCAAGCCTCAAGGCACATACATGTTGTTTCTTAACTGCGAAGAGTGGTGCAAGAAGCACAATATGACTATTGATGCTCTTTATAAGGCAGGTACAGATGTAGGTGCGGGACAGTGGGGACAAATCTAAAAATGTCCCACATTTGGGTTAACCCTAAAGGTTTTCAAGTATAATGTAAATAAATCTTAGTTTTTCGCAGTTTTCTCAGGAACTGTTATTTCAAATTGGTTCTTCCCACCATCCAAAAC
>CAZCTI010000346.1:0-1252 GCA_964501385.1 uncultured Clostridia bacterium | reverse complement strand
CTAAAAGTCTTTTTTCTATGGAATTAACTCCTCTTATTTCTCCTGTAAGCCCTACCTCACCTATTAATACGGTTTTAAAATCGACAGGAATTTCCTTAAAGCTTGATGCCAAAGCACAAAGTATTGCCAAGTCACTGGCAGGCTCTTTAATTTGCAGTCCCCCTGTTACATTAATAAATGTATCTGTACTTTGAATTGAAAGCCCTGCTTTTTTTTCCAATACTGCAATGAGCATGGCTGCTCTATTTTTATCAATGCCTGTAGTTACTCTGTTAGCAAATCCAGCCGGCGAATATGTAACTAAAGCTTGTATTTCTATTAGTACAGGTCTTGTACCTTCCATGGCTGACGTAACCACAGTTCCATATGCATCAACAGGTCTTCCCTTCAAAAATACTTCTGATGGATTTTCAACCTCAACAAGACCTCTGTCACGCATTTCGAAAATGCCGATTTCATTTGTAGAGCCAAAACGATTTTTAACTGCTCTTAATATTCTGTAAGAAAAATGTCTTTCTCCTTCAAAATATAAAACAGTATCAACCATATGCTCCAATACTCTTGGTCCTGCAATTGCTCCTGATTTTGTTACATGCCCCACTATAAACGATGCCATATTTCTTATTTTTGTCATACGCATCACAATTGATGTAACTTCTCTTACCTGAGTAACACTTCCAGGTGCACTTGAGACATCGGGCGAATAGATGGTTTGAATTGAATCAAGCACAAGCAAATCAGGTTCTTCCTTTTCTACTAATTCCTGTATTATGTCAATATTAGTTTCAGCTAAAACGTAAAGTTCTCCATCTTCTATGCCCAATCTGTCAGCTCTTATTTTAATTTGCTCTCCAGATTCTTCTCCGGAAACATAAAGTACTTTTAATTTATGTTTTGATGCATAACCTGCAACTTGAAGCAATAGGGTTGACTTTCCTATACCGGGATCTCCCCCCACGAGTATTAGGGAGCTTTTAATGATTCCTCCCCCCAAAACTCTGTCCATTTCCATGCTGCCTGTTGAAATTCTTTCTTTTTTAGAAGATGTAATATTTTGAATTTTTTCAATTTTTCCTTTGCTGATACCCCTTTGGCTTTTAGTGTCACTTGCCTTTGTTTCAAATTCTTCAACAAAGGTGTTCCATTCACTGCAGGAAGGGCATTTGCCAAGCCATTTGGCTGTTTCATAACCACATTCCTGACAAACAAATTTAGATTTTATTTTCGCCATAATTCACCTGCTTTCACGTTT
>CAZCTI010000345.1:0-1259 GCA_964501385.1 uncultured Clostridia bacterium | reverse complement strand
TATCGAATACTTGTAATATAATTGGCAACAATATTCCTTAGGAGGTGTTTTTATGATATCAAAAAAATCAGTTATAACCTTTGGAATGGTTGCTATTCCTATTGCTATGTATACGGCAACACAGGACAATGATATTCGATTTAATCAATTGCATGTAGAAGACAACAGCCGCATAAGATACAAGAAAACTTGCGGTCATTGCGGCAAGGAAATTACATCAAAAGAAATTGTAAAAGGATATGAATATGATAAGGACAAGTATGTTGTTATCACAGATGAAGAAATAGAAAAAATTAAGACCGAAAAAGAAAAATCCATCCAAATTCTTCACTTTGCAGAGTTAAACCAAATTTCTCCCGTGTACTATGAAAAAACATACCAGGCAGCACCGGAGGCAGGAGGTGAAAAGGCCTTTGAACTTTTGCGTTCTGCTCTGATGGCTGAACAAAAAGTTGCCATAGGAAAAACAGTGATGGGTACAAAAGATACATTGATGGCTATAATTCCAAGGGAGGACGGAATACTTATTTCTACCATGTTTTATGCTGATGAAATAAAAGAACTGCAAAAACAATATAACAAGCCTGTAGTATCGGAACAGGAAATGAATATGGCAAAGATGCTTATTAACTCTATGGATACTCCTTTTGACCCATCCAAATACAAGGATGAATATCAAGTTAGGCTTCGTGAGCTTATTGAAGCAAAGATTTCAGGAAAAGAAGTTGTTGCTTCTGAAGCTGAAAGTGAAGGCAAGGTAATTGATTTAATGGAAGCATTACGAGCAAGTGTGGAAAAAGCTAAAAAGGACAAGGAATCAGCATAATTTATGAATGTACAATTAAATGAGTATAACCAAAAAAGAAATTTTGAAAAAACCATGGAGCCTGAAGGAAAAACAGAGGATTCCGAAGAAAGCTTAAAATTTATCATCCAGCATCATTTAGCCAGCAGAGACCACTATGATTTACGTTTGGAATGGAAAGGTGTTCTTTTAAGCTGGGCAGTGCCTAAAGGTCCTTCCTTTAATACTAAAGACAAAAGACTTGCCGTTCAAGTTGAAGACCATCCTTTGGAATATAGAAATTTTGAAGGTACAATTCCTAAAGGTGAATATGGCGGTGGAGTGGTAATGCTTTGGGACGAAGGATATTGGGAGCCTTATGTTAATGTAGAAGATGGACTTAGGGAAGGTATGCTTAAATTTGTGCTGAAAGGTAAAAGGCTAAGAGGTAAGTGGGCTTTGATTCGAATAAAAG
>CAZCTI010000344.1:0-1260 GCA_964501385.1 uncultured Clostridia bacterium | reverse complement strand
ATAAATGAATTTGCAGAAGGAAGAAAAATTGTAATGTTTGGAGCAGGAGGGGAAAGAGACTTATCAAGAAGGGCTCCCATGGGTGAAATAGCAGGAAAATATTGTGACTTAAGCATACTTACGTCAGATAACCCAAGATTTGAGGATCCATATGAAATTTGCATGGAAATAGCCAAAGGTGTTGAAAAATACAATGGAAAATATAAAATAATAATTGAGCGTGATGAAGCTATTTATTATGCTATTGACAACTGCAAAAGCAAAGATGTAATATTATTGGCGGGAAAATCCACAGAACCCTATCAGGATATGGGTACTGAAAAAGTTCCATATGATGAAACAATGCTTGCGAAGCGGGCTATAAAAGAAGTGGAGAAAAAACGAGGGCTAATAAGGTAAGGGGGACACACATCCAAAATCGGGTTACCCTCTGTGGGATATGTATGGGAAGGGGGACACACCTTTAATGTAGTGAAAGTCTCTGAGGGTAAGCATTAAAGGAATGTCCCCGTACTTGGAATGTCCCCGTACTAATAGGATAAAGGAGTAAATCATGCAAGGTAACGGACAAATTATAAGAGTAATAATAGTATCCTTTTTAATAGCATTGTTCTTAGGACCAGTAGTAATTCCGGTTTTAAAGCGACTCAAAGTAGGACAAAGTATCCGTGAAGATGGACCAAAGACACACTTTGGGAAATCGGGAACCCCTACCATGGGAGGCATAATTATTATAATTGCAATATTGATTGCAATATTAACAAGCAGGTTTTTTAAATCAGAAGTGTGGGCAGTAATATTCTTTATTTTGGGATTTGGTCTAATTGGATTTATAGATGATTATATTAAAGTAGTAATGAGACAAAATGAGGGATTAACGCCTTTTCAAAAAATTGCGGGGCAGCTGATTTTCTCAGTATTGCTCGCCTGGTACGGCTCAAGGTATAGTGCCATGGGCACAACATTGATGGTTCCCTTTGTTAATGTACATATTGATTTAGGAGTTTTGTATATACCTTTTATAACCTTTTTTGCGGTGGGAATGGTAAATGCAGTGAATCTTACTGATGGATTAGACGGCCTTAACACAGGTGTAACTTTGATAGTTATGGCAGCCTTTAGCTTGATTTCAAACAGTTTAATAGAAGAAAATGAAATATACGAAGGAATTTCGTTGATAAGTGCGGCAGTGTCCGGTGCTTGCCTTGGATTTTTAAAGCATAATGCAAATCCTGCCAAAGTATTTATGGGAGACACAGG
>CAZCTI010000343.1:0-1271 GCA_964501385.1 uncultured Clostridia bacterium | reverse complement strand
CAAATAAAGTTGGAGAAATGAATTATAGAATAAATAATAATATTGCTGAAATAGGGATTAAAATTTGTGACTTTTCTTATCAAGAAAAAGGTTATGGTGCTAAAGCCTTAAAATTGTTAATAGATTTTTTATTTAATGAAATGAAGGTTAAAAAAGTAATTCTTGATACAAATGTTAATAACCTAAGTGCACAGCATGTTTATGAGAAGATTGGTTTTAATAATTTTCCTAAGCTGAAAAAAATAAGATTCCCGGGACAGTGGAGTTAACAAAGCATATTATGGCGGAAGAAGAGTGATGAACATATGAAAAATTCTAATTTAAAACCAATTAACCGCAGCAAACTGAGATTAATGGCTGGTAAAGCATATTATTCTTTATCCCGCTATATATTGTGGTATTCAGGCAAGATTAAGTTTGCAAAAAGCCGAAGTTATAAAAATTTAGAATATGTTCACTTTTCACATAAAACTCCATTATTGAGGAAACTTAGAGATGTGGACATGCAATATCAATATAATAAAATTATAAATCTTAAGCTTGCGGTAACTAAACTTGATGGCATTGTAATAAAGCCCGGAGAAACTTTCAGTTATTGGAAGCTAATTGGTAGGCCTACATCTAAGAGAGGTTATGTACCTGGTATGGTACTATATTGTGGTAAGTACACAATGGGAATAGGAGGCGGATTATGTCAACTTTCTAATTTGATTTATTGGATGGCTCTTCACACTTCATTGACAATTGTAGAACGTTATCGTCATTCCTTTGACGTTTTCCCAGATTCTAACCGAACTCAACCTTTTGGAAGCGGGGCTACATGTGTTTATCCCTATAGAGATTTAATGATTAGGAATGACACAGATGAAGTTTATCAATTAAATGTTAAAGTTGGGCAGTCTTATTTGGAGGGAGGCTGGTGTTCTAATAGTAAACCAATTTATAAATTTGAAATTATAGAGAGAAATCACCATTTTCAAAGTGAGTTTTGGGGCGGGTTTAGTAGACATAACCAGCTATATCGCAGACGTTATACAAAAGAAGAGGTTTTAATTGATGAAGAGTATATTACAGAGAACCATGCATTGATGATGTATTCACCTTTTTTAGATTCAAGTAATTAAATTCAAATAGAATGGCATAAAATGGGGAGATTTTGAAAATATGAAAAAAATACATAATAATCTTATGGATGGAATTATTGCTTTACCTGCTTTTCCTGTAGTTTTTGTAACAGTCGATAATAACATTATGGTAGCAGGTGCATTTCA
>CAZCTI010000342.1:0-1275 GCA_964501385.1 uncultured Clostridia bacterium | reverse complement strand
TTAAAGGGGTTGTTTTTTTGAACATTTTTTATTTTATTGTGGGATTTTCCATAATACCTATAAACAACGGTATTCCAGTTGTTACATCAACAATTCCATATACAAACGGTCTGTCAAACACAACTCTTTGCAGCTCTACAGGCATTGATGTTAACTCCATTTCAACAGATGTTACTGCTGCAGCTTCAGTTCCTTTTTCATCAACTTTTATATAAGTTTTTTGTTTTACTTCACTTATGTACAAATCCTTTATCAAATTTTCACTCATTAGCGAAAAATCTGCCTTAGAAGGGTCAAAAGGTACTTTCATTCCCAAATTTGACAATTCGTTTTTTAAACTGTCTTCATAGCTGCTTTCAAATTTAGGAAGTGATAATTCAATATTTCTAACTTCTTTATTTTTCAATAATCTCATTAAGTCTAATGCTGATAAATCATTAATCAAATCTTTAGGTGTTTGACCCTCAGCAGGCAGCAGACCTACAAATGCAAATTGTTCATCTAAGTAAGGAAGAACTACTCCTGTTATGTTATTTAATTGTAAATAATCAATATTTCCTCTACGGTTCATGAAATCCGTTTTAACTTTTCCCGTTGGAGTATTAAATTCCATCTCACGAGTTTTATTGGCTGAAAATTTTTCCTTCCAGTCGCCCTTAAAATAAATTGCATTTATTAAATACATCATTACATCATTGCTTATTTCTTCAACTATTTTTTCTATTTTGTCATTAGTAGCTTCTTTCACCCATTTGTTTATTGTATTAGGTGCTGATGCATCACTGAAATTCAAACTTCTAATATATGCTGAATAATAATCAGCATTTGTTTGAAGAAAATCCTTATTAGCATTATAGCTTTCTCTTAACCAAATAGAGTTTGTTATTGAAAATTTTGCTGTTCTATCCTTTGACATTAATGTCATCCAATCACTTAGACCATTATTTAAGTCCTCTAATGTTATATTATCTGCACTAAGTGCTTTAAGCATTTCAGTCTTGGTTTCATTATCCGCTCCATTTAATGTCATTGCTAATGCAAAATAAGCAGATGGTGCCGAAATCATAATGTTTCCCGGATTCTCACTGCTTTCATTAAAAAGGTTCCAAGTAAAATTCAATATAGCTTGATTTAATTCAGTGTCCATTGACTCAGGTACCCTGTCCTTATTTTTTGATATTATCCCTTTCATCAAGTCTGCCGAAGGGGATGAACAACCCGCTAAAATCGTAGTTGATATAAGCAATAAACATATAATCAAAGTTAATTTATTTT
>CAZCTI010000341.1:0-1282 GCA_964501385.1 uncultured Clostridia bacterium | reverse complement strand
ATAAAGAACCTTTTATGTTAGATAGCTATGACAAGTCAGATCGAATTATTGATTTTATTAAAAGCAAGGATAGGCAGCTTCCTTTTGTAATTATTGTTGAAAATAAAAGAGATTTTGATATTGAAAAATTAAATATTGAGTATCCTAAATTTGATATTAATAGTTTAGTTAACCGCAGCATTGAAGAATATTTGGCGGCTACAACTGATATTGAAGAAGTTGAAAGTGAAAGTTCTATTGAAGAGAAATTAATGGTTTTAGCTAAGAGCAGGATGGGATATGCTCAATTTGGATATTTGCCCTACAAGTATATTGAATATTTCAATGAAAGGCTTAATAATTGCAAATTGACAAACGGAGATATTATGGTTATTTATCCTGAACGATTTAGAGCATCAAGTAAGTGCTACAAATATAGCTATATTTTAAAAAATAAAAACAAATTTTTAAAGGATTTGGAAGACGAGTTGCAGGACTATCCAAAATACAAGGATGTTTATTACGGCAATGTAAAGTTCATTAATGAGGCCCGTATAGAAGAGCTTCAAAGCATCATTGAAATAAGCAATTCTAAAGAGGAAATTGTTGCTGCTTATGAGGATAAAATACAAAGTATTATTGTAGAAAATGAATTATATGTCAGCGAGCTTAAAAGCTCTATTGAAGAGAAAGAAGCTAAAATTGATAGGCTAAAAGAACAAATTGAAAAAAACAAGGAAAAGGTTGCTGAAAAGGAAGCAATTATTGATGAAATAAACTATGCACATGAAAAGGAAATTAAAAAGCTAATGTATGAGTTGGAAAGAAAGGATGTAGAGCTTGCAAGACCTAAGAAGACTGATGAAGTGCCTCAGTGGGTGGATAAATGTTTTTCTGATAAGCTTATATTCCATGATAGAGCAAAGACAGAAATAAAGGATACATTAACTAAAGATATTAACATGGAATTGTTGTGCAATGCTATTGAATACCTCGCAAATGAATACAGGGATGAACTTATTGGTAAAATCACCATAGAACAAAGAAATAAATTTAGTTCTAAAAGATACAATAGATTATTTGAAGTGGGACCTTGTGGTGAACAGAATATAAAAGCTTTTAGTAAGGATTATAAAGTAAAATACAAAATAGGCTATAAGGGCAAGCCCACTGAAGTCCCTTTAGATTTTCACCTTAAGGTGGGCAATGACAATTTGCATTTAATCAGGATTTATTTTTATTATGATACTGAAAACAAGCTAATTGTGGTAGGTTCTCTGCCTAAGCATTTAAGAACAATGTC
>CAZCTI010000340.1:0-1288 GCA_964501385.1 uncultured Clostridia bacterium | reverse complement strand
AGAAACAATTATGTTTAATCTGGCAGGGAAAAAAAGGGATGAGGTTGCTCCGGACTTGCCAGATTACATTAAAGGTAGAGATTATGTGAGTGCAGCATTAAGAACTGCAAGAGATTTAGACGCAGGGGAGGAAGAGTGGTTAAAGTTTGTTGAAGAACTAAAAAATCGAAAGGGGTAATTTTTCAATGTACAAACCCGAATACAAAATTGGCAAAAATGGAGTCCCATATCTCACTAAGAAAGAAATGGATGAAATTGCGGAAGGTTTTATCTGCGATTTTTGTCCTGAAGCTATGAGGACCCCAATGCAGATAGATATAGATTCTTTTGCTCAGAACTATCTTGGTTTAAAGCAGGATTTTCAATATCTTTCACACAACGGCGTATATTTGGGAATGACAGTATTTAACGACACCGACAAAGTTGTAATTTTTAATCCCGATAAATGGAAGGCAGACTATATAAGTGCTGAAGCGAGGACAATCATTATAGACAATAACTTGCTTGAAGAAAATCAAGAACATAGGTATAGATTTACTATGGGACATGAGTGTGGACATGATATATATCACACACAGTATTTTGGATATGCTCCCGATCAAATGTCACTTTTAGAAGATCGAGAGCCGATGATTAAATGCAGGATAGTCAACACAAATAGCAATAAGAAACCTGCAGTATGGGATGATAAAAGTACTATGGAATGGCAGGCAAACTATTTTGCATCTGCCTTATTGATGCCGAAATCCATGGTTATCAAGGTTATTGAAGATGATGACAAGAATTTTAAAAATGTAGTATTTCGTGGTTTTGACATATCTAATTACGATATAAAAGTGATACTAATAAGCAGGAAGTTTAATGTATCAGAGGAAGCAGCAAGGTATAGGCTTCAAGGATTAGGTCTTATAGGCAATAGTAATCAGTTAAAAATATAATAAATACTCAGTGTTAACAGCACTGAATATTTTTTACTCACACTGTTAGCAAGTTAGCTAACATGTAAATTTCAACAATTGCGAGGAAGAAGAAATGAAAAAGAAAAAGATTAAATGTCCATGCTGCGGCAGTCGGATAATGGATTCAAATGAACAGATTAATACTATAGCATTACAAACAGAATATACAAAAGAGGAAGAAGCAGACTACTTCATTAAATGTAAGGTCTGCAAGAAAGAAATAGGAATAATAAAAGTTTAATCTATTAAGTACAGAGCACGATGCAATAAGACATACGAGCCTGACAAGTAGCTAACAAAGCTATTGAGTCAGGCTCTTTTTTTGCTTT
>CAZCTI010000339.1:0-1289 GCA_964501385.1 uncultured Clostridia bacterium | reverse complement strand
TATTCCTTCTTCATCCTTAACATATTCATCCTTTTCCTTTAGCCACAACCAATTATCCTTTGATTCCTCTGCCTTGCCTTTTATTCGAATTAAAGCCCACTTACCTCTTAGCCTTTTTCCTTTCAGCACAAATTTTAATATTCCTTCTCTAAGTCCATCTTCTACATTTACATAAGGTTCCCAATATCCTTCGTCCCAAAGCATTACCACACCGCCGCCATATTGGCCCTTAGGAATTGTCCCTTCAAAATTTCTGTATTCCAAGGGGTGATCTTCAACTTTTATAGCAAGTCTTTTATCTTTAGTATTAAAGGAAGGACCCTTTGGCACTGCCCAGCTTAAAAGAACACCCTTCCATTCCAAACGCAAATCATAATGGTCACGGCTTGCTAAATGATGCTGAATGACAAATTTTAGGTTATCTTCGGAATCTTCTGCCTTTCCTTCAGGCTCTAAAGTTTTTTCAAAATTTCTTTTTTGGTTATATTCATTTAATTTAACATTCATAAATTATGCTGGTTCCTTGTCCTTTTTAGCTTTTTCTACACTGGCTCGCAATGCTTCCATTAAGTCAATTACCTTGCCTTCACTTTGTGCTTCAGAAGCAACAACTTCTTTTCCTGAAATCTTTGCTTCAATAAGCTCACGGAGTCTAACTTGGTATTCATCCTTGTATTTCGATGGGTCAAATGGAGTATCCATAGAATTTATAAGCATTTTTGCCATATTCATTTCCTGTTCCGATACTTCTGGCTTATTGTATAGTTTTTGTAGTTCTTTGATTTCATCAGCATAAAACATGGTAGAAATAAGGATACCATCCTCCCTTGGAATTATAGCCATCAGCGTATCTTTTGTACCCATTACAGTTTTTCCTATAGCAACTTTTTGTTCAATCATCAGTGCAGACCTCAGTAGCTCAAAGGCCTTTTCGCCACCTGCCTCCGGGGCTGCCTGGTATGTTTTTTCATAGTACACAGGAGAAATTTGGTTTAACTCTGCAAAGTGAAGGATTTGAATAGATTTTTCTTTTTCGGTCTTAATTTTTTCTATTTCATCATCTGTGATAACAACATACTTGTCCTTATCATATTCATATCCTTTTACAATTTCTTTGGATGTAATTTCCTTGCCGCAATGACCGCAAGTTTTCTTGTATCTTATACGGCTGTTGTCTTCCACATGCAACTGATTAAATCGAATATCATTGTCTTGGGTTGCCGTATACATAGCAATGGGAATAGCAACCATCCCAAAGGTTATAACTGATTTTTTTGATACCATAAAAA
>CAZCTI010000338.1:0-1290 GCA_964501385.1 uncultured Clostridia bacterium | reverse complement strand
ATCCTTATTGAAAATATCAATATATCGTTTATAAACAAATACCTTCTTGCGTATACGATTGTCAAGATTGCTCAAGATTCCCTCTTCACAAAGCTTTTCAAGCAAGCGCCCACTTGTTGCAACACTTATATCCAGCTTCGCTGTAGCTTCTTCTATACTAATAGTAGGTTTATCAAATAATCCTTCATAAATAGCTAAGGCATTCTTGCTGGTACGTCCCATAGCATTTATTTTTTTCAAATCCTCCTCCCTAAGAGCAGTGATACTTCGTGCAATATCAACTGCTTCCTGGGCTGTTTCAATAACTCCGGTAAGAAAGAATTTTATCCAAGTCTCATAATCTCCCTTTGCATGAATATTGTAAAGACAGTCATAATAAGCTTTTTGATTACGCTTGATGAATTTAGAAATATAAAGTGTTGGCTTATGCAAAATATCATTTGCAGCCAAATAAAATGCAATCAAAAGCCTGCCCACTCTGCCATTACCATCTAAAAAAGGGTGAATCATTTCAAACTGACTATGAATAAGTGCTACTTTAACAAGTGGTGACATTCTGTCATTCTCATGCATGAATTTTTCAAAGTTATCTAAACAGTTATTTAAGTAGTCTATTGAAGGTGGAATATAGCTTGCTGTACTTATAGAATATCCGCCAATCCAGTTCTGTGATCTTCTAAATTCTCCCGGTGTTTTATTTTCCCCTCTGACGCCTTCCATAAGGATACCATGTATTTCTCTGATAAGCCTCAAAGACAGAGGCAAAGTTTCCAACCTATCAAATCCATAGTTTGTAGCTTTTACATAATTTTCAATCTCTTTAACATCATTAGGAACTTCATCAGCCATCCCGGCTTCTGCTTTTATCAAATCAGAAAAAGTGGCTCGCGTTCCTTCAATTTGAGAAGACAAAGCTGCTTCTTTACGTGCATACATATATACAAAATAGCTGGGAGAAATAAGTGTGTCCGTCACTTCATCCAGTCTGCCAATATATCTGTTTGCTTCAGATATCAAATAAATCATTTCATCATCAAATTGTATTGTTGGGTTTTGAGGTGGAAGAGGTGCAGGTATAAAACAACTATACTCAGCATTGCCGCTTCCGGTTTTTATTTTTCGTCCTGCTCTATTTTCCACAAAATCACTCCTCACTTTTAACTTCAAAATGATTATACATCATTTTTATTTGCATTTCAATAACTTAAATGAAAATTAATTTTTTTTATTTGCATTTAAGCTGATTATTTGACAGATGCAAAGATGCAGGGACGAAAGATGCAGGGACGT
>CAZCTI010000337.1:0-1298 GCA_964501385.1 uncultured Clostridia bacterium | reverse complement strand
AGTTATATAAGTCAAATAAATAGTTATACTATTATAAAATACGTACTTGGAGGAGCTATTGAAAACAAAATTAACAGAATTATTAAATATCAAATATCCTATAATTCAGGGTGCCATGGCATGGGTATCAGAAGCAAATTTAGCTGCTGCAGTTTCAAATGCAGGAGGTGCAGGCATTATTGCTACCGGCGGAAGAGACGCAGCGTGGGTTAAAGAGCAGATAGATTTAGCACGAACTTTGACTGATAAGCCGTTTGGAGTAAATGTTGTATTGCAGGATAAGGATAAAGATGAAAAAATCGATTTGATTTGCAATGAAAAAGTAGCTTTTGTAACATTGGGTGCAGGCAATCCTGTTCCATATATCGAAAAATTTAAAAATGCGGGAATAAAAGTAATTCCTGTTGTTCCAAATATTAAATTAGCTAAAAGGGTTGAAGAAAACGGAGCTGATGCTTTAATAATAGAAGGAATGGAAGCTGGAGGTCATATAGGAAGGTTAACATCACTATCATTGATGACCCAAGTAATTCCTGAAATAAAGATTCCTGTTATTGCTGCAGGTGGATTTGCAGAAGGAAGAGGCTTAGCGGCTGCCTTGGTTATGGGTGCTTCAGGAATACAAGCGGGTACAAGATTTTATGCATCTAAAGAATGCACAGCTCATATTAATGCTAAAAATGCAATTGTTGCAGCAGGTGACTCAGATACAGATATAACCGGTTATATTCGAGGCAATCATGTAAGGGGTTTAAAAAACAAGATGACTGAAAAATATCTTGAGTTAGAAAAACAACATGCTCCATATGAACAACTCCATGATTTAATTGTGGGAACCAGCAGAAGTGCTCCTATTGACGGGGATGTGGAATGGGGGCTTGTTCAGGCAGGTCAAAGCTTGTCTGTTATAACATCTTTAAAAAGCTGCGAAGAAATTATTAATGACATGGTTAAAGAAGCAAAAGAAGCTATAGAAAATTTAAATAATAATTTTTAAAAATACCTACATGGTTTATAAGGAACAGCTGATAATTGATTTATCTTTTATCAGCTTTTTACATTCTTCGTGTAAAACGTTTACAAAAATGGTATTGAGTAGTATTATAAATATAATATAGAAAATTTGGGAGGCAATGGTTTTTATGAAATATCCTAAACCCACAATTTTTATTTCTCATATTCATGAGAATAAAGATTTGACAATGATTATCAAAGAATTAATAGACACGATTTTTGAAAATACACTGAATATATTTGTTTCATCAGATTTTGAAAGTATTGAGTTAGGTGATGAATGG
>CAZCTI010000336.1:0-1299 GCA_964501385.1 uncultured Clostridia bacterium | reverse complement strand
CAAATTCTCCTGCAGCATGCAGCAATACCTTTGTAGGTATACACCCTTTATTAAGGCATGTTCCTCCAATGTGTTCCTTCTCTATTAATGTTACTTCCGCATTTAGCTGAGCTGCCCTTATAGCGGCTACATAACCGCCCGGTCCGCCGCCTATAATTACTATTTTCATTTAGCCTCCTTAGTAGTCTCCGCCAATTTATCTGCTAACGACCGTCGCATAAATTGGGTATCTATAGTAAAAGTAATCCCGGTTTTTCTATGTATTGTTTTAATTTTGCTAAAAACTCTGCTGCCACTGCTCCGTCAACAACTCTGTGGTCTGCTGTTAAGCTTAAATTCATCATTGGTTTTATAACAACTTCTCCATTAACAACAACAGGCTCTTGGATAATTGCATTCACTCCTAAAATTGCAGCCTCCGGCTGATTTATTATCGGTGTAAAGGATTCAATTCCAAACATTCCTAAATTGCTTATGGTAAATGTTCCTCCTATAAGCTCATCGGTCATCAATGCATTTGTTCTTGCTCTTTCGCCAAGGTCTTTGATTTCCTTTGAAATCTCTCTTAGCCCTTTTACATTGGTATATTTAACTACAGGAACCAAAAGCCCTAACGGAAGCGAAACTGCAACACCCATATTCACATAATTACGTGTAATTACTTCATTGCCATCGACTGAACTGTTTAGTATCGGATAATCCAACAATACCATGGAAACTATTTTAACCAAAATATCAGTGTAGGATACTTTAACACTACCTATTAAATCATCTCTTAACTGTTTCATAGCGGTGGTGTCCACTTTAATGTTAAATGATACAGCAGGAGATGTTTGAACACTTTTAAGCATTCTTTCAGCAATAATTCTTCTCATGGTTGACATTGATTTGCGATACTCTTGAGGTTCTGCATACTTTACTAAATTCTCGTTTAGCTTATACTGAATTACATCTTCTTTCATAATCCTGTTATCTTTATGGATTTTATCAATGTCAACATTAAGTTGTTCTGCTACAACAGCTGCTGTTGGTGATACTTTATTTTTAGGTTTTTCAGGAAACTTCTTGATATCATCCTCAGTTATTGCACCACCGGGTCCCGTGCCTGTAACTAAGTTAAAATCTACATTTAATTCTTGAGCTAATTTCTTGGCTCTTGGAGAAATTTTTACTCTGCCTTCAGATACTTTAGCTAAAGGGGCAGGTACTTCTGCCTTTGGAGGCTCTTCCTTTTTAAACTCTGTTTCTGCTTTTCCACCTGCCGATTTTAACAATTCGGATATATCCTCATCATTAGTG
>CAZCTI010000335.1:0-1303 GCA_964501385.1 uncultured Clostridia bacterium | reverse complement strand
TTTCGCTGTTTACATTTACTATATTGTCAAAAAAATTGTTTATATATTCAACTTTATTAGAATTTTCAAGCATTTCTTTATAATGAAACTCTAAAAAGCTATAATAATCTAATGAATTCCCGATTAATTTGTCGAAACTTGCTTTTCCAAATTTATTTAAATATTCGTCCGGGTCCTTTGCATCTGGAATAACAATTACTTTTCCGTCCAGATTATTTCGTTTAAGCATATTAATGGCTTTAAGAGAAGCTGCCCGTCCGGCAGCATCTGAATCAAACGCAATATAAAAGCTTTTGGAATATTTTTTTAATAATTTTGCTTGATTTTCCGTAAAAGATGTTCCTAAGGCAGCTACAGTCGTTGAATAGCCGTAAACATGCATTTTTATAACATCCATGTATCCTTCAACCAATATAAAACTTTTTTCCTTCACATTTTCTCTTGCTATATTAATTCCGTATAAATTATATCCTTTGTTAAAAATCATGCTTTCGGGAGAATTCAGGTATTTAGGCAATGAATCATCTATTACCCTTCCGCCAAAACCTATTATTCTTTTTTTAACATCAATTATGGGAAACATTACCCTATTTCTAAATCTATCATATGAATGATTTTTTTCATTTTTGATTATAAGTCCGGTTTTTAAAATATCTTCTTCTATAAAACCTTTATTTTTTAGATAATTTAACAAATTATCCCATTCATTGTTAGCATATCCAATTCCGAATAATTTTATTACTTCTTTATTAATTTTCCTTGAATTTAAGTATTTTACTATATCAGGATTCAACCTCAAATTTTTATAAAAATAAAGAGCGGCCTCTCTATTGATTTTATATAGCTTATCCATCAATTGTTTGTTGTTATTTATATTTGATGATGTTTTTTCTTCCAAGATAATCCCCGCTCTGTGTGCCAAATGCTCTGCCGCTTCAACAAAAGTATAATTTTTATATTTTGTCAGGAAACTTATGCTGTCCCCGCTTTCACCGCAACCGAAGCAATGAAACATTTGCTTGTCGGGAGAAACAATAAATGAAGGAGTTTTTTCTTTATGAAAAGGACAGTTGGTGCTATAATTGGCACCTGCTTTTTTTAAAGGTAAATATTCCTCTATTACATCTACTATATTATTTTCGTCGATGATTCTTTGTATAACGTCTGAATCCAATCTATAGGGCATAATATCACCATTATCCTTACATTGAAAGTAAAGTATAACATATGAAAATAAGCTTGTCAATTAATTTTTCATGACAAGCTGTTAAATTTGGTGGAGCTTTTTAATGCCAGGGTTTAG
>CAZCTI010000334.1:0-1307 GCA_964501385.1 uncultured Clostridia bacterium | reverse complement strand
AGGATTACATAAGCAACGGCAGCAAAATAAAGGTTGTAAGGGGTGAATAGGAATGTTTGCAAGATTTTCAGTTAAAAAACCCGTTACAATCACCATGATGATATTGATCGTGATTGTTCTTGGTGTAGTATCCTTTAGCAAGCTTCACATAGACTTGCTTCCGCAAATGGATCTGCCTTATGTAATGGTTCAGACAAGTTACCAGGGGGCAGGGCCTGAAGAAATAGAAAATATAATATCAAAGCCCTTAGAACAAACTTTGTCCACTGTGGAAAATATTGAGGCTGTTATTTCAATTTCCAATGAAGGAAGCTCGCTTTTATTGATGCAATTTGCTTTCAATACGGACATGGATGAAATAATGCTTCAAATAAGGGAAAGAGTTGATATGATTAAAGGATTTTTGCCTGATGGCACATCATCACCCTTGGTATTGAAAATGGACCCCAATGCACTTCCTATTATTCAATTGGCAGTTTCAAGCAAAGGAGATCTTCACACAACTCAGAAAATTGCTGAGGACGTTATATCACCGCGTTTCGAGCGTATAGAAGGAACAGCTTCTGCCGGCGTATCAGGAGGATTGGAGCAGGAAGTTGAAATAATGTTAAAAGAAGAAATGATTAAAGGATATAATTTAAGTTCTTCTTATGTTGCACAAATACTTCAAGCTGAAAATTTAAATATGCCCGGAGGCTCTGTCAAAAAGGGAAATAATGAGCTCACTGTAAGAGTAATGGGCGAATTTAATTCCGTAGAAGAAATAAGAAATTTGACAATACCGCTTAGTCGAGGCGGAACATTAAGGTTAAAAGATATTGCTGATGTTAATTTAAAAAGCAAAGAGCAATCATCTATAACTAAATTAGACGGCAAAGAGGTTGTTCAAATATCAATAATGAAGCAATCAGACGCCAACACCGTCAATGTTGCAAAGGACATAAATAAGGAAATAAAAAAAATTAAAACTGAATATCCTGATTTAAATATAGTCACTGTATTTAACCAGGCTGATTATATTAATTTAGCTATTGATAATTTAATTAGAACTGCAGTTATTGGTGGTATTTTAGCCATAGTAATACTTTTGATTTTCTTAAGAAGCTTTAAAACCACATTGGTTATAGCTCTTTCAATCCCTATTTCTATAATCACTACATTTGTTATTTTATATTTTACGGATATTACGTTAAATATGATGACAATAGGCGGATTAGCCTTAGGAATTGGAATGCTTGTTGATAACTCCATTGTTGTTCTTGAAAATATATACAGAAACAGAAGCTTAGGAATGGATAGAATAACTG
>CAZCTI010000333.1:0-1317 GCA_964501385.1 uncultured Clostridia bacterium | reverse complement strand
ATTTTCTTAACCAATCTTTGAGCCACAATTCCCCTTAGAGAAGCAGCAACCAAAAATGGCTTAATTCCCATATCCTTAAGACGCATAATCGTGGATACCGCATCATTTGTATGAATGGTGGAAATAACCATATGGCCTGTTATTGCTGCCCTTACAGCAATTTCAGCCGTTTCTTCATCCCTAATTTCACCAACCATAATTATATTAGGGTCTTGTCTTAGAATTGACCTTAACCCGGTAGAAAACAAAAGCCCTGCCTTTGTGTTGACTTGAACCTGATTTATACCTTGAATTTTGTATTCAATAGGGTCTTCAATTGTTATAATATTATTATGAAGTTTATTTAGCTCATATAAAGCAGCATATAAGGTGGTAGTTTTCCCGCTACCTGTAGGCCCAGCAGCCAAAATTATACCGTTTGGCACCTCCAACAAAGAATTAAACATTCCCATATTGCATAAAGTAAAACCTAATTCCTCCTTAGTTTTCAAAAAATTATTCCTGTCTAAAATTCGCATTACTATTTTTTCGCCGTATGCAGTAGGTAGCACTGAAATTCTAAGGTCAATGACAGACTCCTCAATTTTCATTTCTATTCGTCCATCCTGCGGCAATCTTTTTTCTGCAATATTCAATCCTGCCATTATTTTGACCCTTGTTACAATAGCAGAATGGGTATGCTTTGAGGGTGATAAAATTTCCTGCAAATCACCATCAACCCTGACCCTCACCCGAATTCTGTTTTCTAAAGGTTCAATATGGATGTCACTTGCCCCCATTTTAAGTGCCTGTCCTATTAATGAATCAATCAACCTTACAACAGGAGAATTAGTAACACTGAAATCTGCTATCTCCGTCTCATCCAACTCTAAATTAACAGACTTTTCTTTGTCAAAATCTTCAACTGCTTGTTCTGCACCTCTTCCACCCATATATTTTTCAATAGCTGTGATTATCTGAGTTTTAGAGGCAAGAACTATTTCAATCATTCTTCCGGTTTCAGCCTCTATATCCTCTATGTAAAATATATTGAGTGGGTCCTCCATTGCAACAATTAATCTATCTTCCCAATGCTCCAATGGAATGGAGCATGTTCTTTTAGCGGTCTTTTCTAACAATAATTCAGTCGCATCAATATCTATGTAATAATTATCTAAATTAACTACTTTTATTTTTAATTGCTCGGATAAGGCTCTTAACAAGGTTGTTTCTGAGATATAACCCTTGTCTATCAATATTTCCCCAAGTTTTTCGTTATTAGTTGACTGCAGTTTCAAAGCTTCACTTAGTTGATCTTGTGTTATTTTCTTTTGTTTT
>CAZCTI010000332.1:0-1321 GCA_964501385.1 uncultured Clostridia bacterium | reverse complement strand
TTGTAACGATAGGAGATACATTTCAGGCGTCTTTAGAAATTACCGCACTATTAAAAGATTTAGGTGCAAAACTTGTAATATCAAAGGCAAGCAGAGATATTCAAGCGAAATTTTTACTGAGAAACGGAGCTGACCAGGTTGTTTACCCCGATAAAGATATGGCCGAAAAATTAGCTATTAGATCCAGCCTAAATAATATAATTGATTATTTTGAAGTTTCAAAAGAATACTCAATATTTGAACTTCCTGTTTTATCTGATTGGGTAGGAAACAGTATTGAAGCAATTAATGTTCGTAATAAGTATCATATAAATATATTAATAATAAAAAGCGGTAATAATATTATGTCAGCTCCGAAAGCTGATTATGTATTCAAGAAATATGAAACCATGCTTATCTTTGGAAAAACAGAAGATATAATAAAATTAACAAACAATCACAATTAAACATTTAGCAAAACTAATGCTCCCTTTTACAGATATTTAATAACCGCAAAGGGAGCATATTTTACTTTATATTAACAATTTATCTTATAGGGCAAAGGCCTGTATCGCAACCATCATTACCTACATCTAATGCTTCTTCCTGAACTTCATACTTGCTCAAAAGAGATGGAATAAACGGCTTCATTTCTTTCACTTTCTTGTTGTATTCTTCTTCAGTTATTGATTCATATGGCATAAGCTGATAAAAGCTGTCATCTAAGGATAAGAACGATAAAGCAACTACATCATCCCAATTTTCCCACACCCAATTTTCAACCTGCTCCCACTCATTGTCTCTTACATGGACTGTAATAGAGCAATTATGCTCTACATAATTTTCCATGAATAATTTATAGTTTTCTAACTGTTCAATTGCAGTTATGTCATACTTTGTTTTTCCAACAGGTGCTTTTTGAGGAAATTCTATAACTTTTGTAGTACATGTTTTTATGTCCTGACCTACCTCAGGATATATGGTGTAATCTAATTCTTCACATACCTTTACCAAAGGATCGTGGCTGTTGATTCTTACTCTTCTTAAAAAGTATGGAGAGTGAGAATAATGAACGCCGCTGGATACTCCCGGAAGCTGTGACAATGTTCCTTCAGGTTTTACGGTAGTAACTAATATAGGTGCTTTTTCGCCAATTTCTCCTGCATATCTTTCTGATTCATTATGGGCTGCATCTCTAAGTTTTCGGAGTAATACTGCTTGTTGTTCTCTATCAAGACCTGCAGCATTAACCATGTCCTGCCACCCTGTAAGTGAGCAGCCTGTCAATTTATCTCTTTGCTGAACCCTGTCCCACTGAGATAATTCAAGCTCTACACAAGTC
>CAZCTI010000331.1:0-1340 GCA_964501385.1 uncultured Clostridia bacterium | reverse complement strand
AGAAAGATTTAAAGAAACCTTGGAACTGACAAAACAGAATTCTGTATGCCCGGATGATGCCAACTATTTTGTTGCTATTGGTGCTGCATTGATGTCAGAAAATAATGAAGAAATTAATTTCAATGATTTTTACCGTAATATGAAAGATACAATGGAGAATTCTGATTTTGAATACAGGAAAAAAGATATGAATCCATTATTTGAAAACGAAGATGAATACAATGAATTCTTACAGCGTCATAGTAAGCATAAAGCCATAAGAAAGAATATAGAAGATTATTTTGGGTGTGCATTTTTAGGTATTGATGCAGGTTCCACAACCACAAAATTGGTACTTATAACTGAAAATGGCGAAATTCTTCATTCTTATTACGGAAGCAATGAAGGAAACCCCTTAAATTCTGCCGTAAGAGCTGTAAAACAGCTTTATGAAAGCTTACACAAAGGAATTAAAATTGCCTACACAGCAGTAACAGGCTATGGTGAGCATCTGATAAGAGCTGCCTTAAACGTTGATACAGGGGAAATTGAAACTGTTTCTCACTACAAGGCTGCAGACTTTTTCTCAAATGGTGTAGACTTTATAATTGACATTGGCGGTCAGGATATGAAAAGCATGATAATTAAAAACGGAGTTATTGATTCCATCATGCTTAATGAAGCATGTTCTTCCGGCTGCGGCTCATTTATTGAAACATTTGCAAAGTCATTGGATATGTCTGTTCAGGAATTTGCCGAAGCTGCAATATTTTCTAAACACCCTGTTGACCTTGGTACCAGGTGTACAGTGTTTATGAATTCAAAGGTTAAACAGGCTCAAAGAGAAGGTGCAACACTAAGCGATATTTCAGCAGGAATTTCCTTTTCAGTCATTAAAAATGCATTATTTAAAGTAATAAGACTCACTTCACTCGATTCTTTGGGAGAAAAAGTAGTTGTACAAGGAGGTACATTCCACAACGATTCAGTTCTCCGTGCTTTTGAGCAAATAACGGGACGAGAAGTTGTAAGACCGGATATAGCAGGCATCATGGGAGCCTTTGGCTGTGCAATTATTGCAAAAGACAGATTTGAATCAGGTATGGAAAGCAGTTTTGTAAAGAAAGACGACTTAGACATTTTTTCTTTTAATACTTCCATGGAACGATGCGGTCTTTGCACAAACAACTGTTTATTAACCATAAATAAATTTTCCGACGGAAGATTCTATGTGTCCGGAAATCGTTGTGAAAAAGGTGCTGAAAAATACATTGCCATTATCAAAAAAGAGCCTTTGCCTAATTTGTATAAATATAAAAACAAAAGGGTTTTTGATTATAAACCATTGCCCTTAAGTGAAG
>CAZCTI010000330.1:0-1376 GCA_964501385.1 uncultured Clostridia bacterium | reverse complement strand
GAGATTCTTCGCTACGCTCAGAATGACAAAAGACAAACTTATTGAATAATTGAAAGGGATTATATTATAATAAATATATTACAAATGATGAGGGTAGATATGTTTATAGTTGATACTTCTGATACGTATTATTTAGATGACATTTATTTAGATATAGATAAGCTGTGCGAGAAATATAACAATATATTGAGTAAAAGAATTATAGGAAAGTCGGTGGAAGGAAGGGATATTGTTGCGTTGAGAATTATGGTGAGAAAGGATGAGATTCTTCGCTGTGCTCAGAATGACAAAAGCCTAAAAGCTCAGAATGATACAAACTCAATACTTCAAAACGTTGAAAAACCGGCTGTTTTATTTGTTGGGGGAATACATGCACGGGAAGATTTTTCTGTTATGTTGTGCATGAATATGATTGAACAGTATTGTTATTATTACAGCCACGACAAAATGTTTGACGATTTTGATGTTAGGAGTATAATTAATAATGTTGATATGTATTTTGTTCCTGTTGCAAATCCGGATGGTCTTAATATAGTACATAATGGTATTGAATCATCATCTAATTATGAAAAATTAAAAGATATGAAAATATGGGGTGAGGATCATACTTATTGGAAGGCTAATGCCAATGGGGTAGACTTAAATAAGAATTTTGATGATGGAAACTGGAATATAAGAACTTGTATACCGGGGACTGATGTGCCTTGCTCTGATAGGTTTAAAGGTTATAAGGCAAACAGCGAGCCGGAAACAAAAGCCTTAATTAATTTTTGCACTGAAAACAATTTTTCGTTAATGGTTACTTATCATTGTTCCGGTAACTGCACATTTTGGGCTGACAGCGGCACCCATCATATGTTTAATGGCTTAGATGAAAAAATCATGGATGAATTGAATGAAAAATATATTTACAGAAAAACTAAGGTGAGTGCTGACCCGAAAATATATGGCTGTGGCTTTGAAAACTGGTTTAGGAAAAGGATGAAAAGGCCGGCATTTTGTGTGGAGTTATCTCCCTTTGTGGAAGGCGGTAAGCAGCATCCTGATTATATGTTTGAAGAGTTGGTGTGGCAGCACGGAAAAAGTACAGGATTATTTTTTGCTGAAAAGGCTGTTGAGGTATATAATGAAATTAATGGGGATGCTAAGAAGTATGCAGCTTTGACGAAATAATTCTGAGATTCTTCACCTGCGGTTCAGAATGACAAATGGTCCTTCGCTTCGCTCAGGATGACAATAACACTTCGATTAAGATAACGAGGGATTTGACATTGAAATTACAGGTTAGAAGATAAAGAAATTTTATAATAAATATATATACTTTATAATTTGGAGGAAGAAATGAACGCTGAAATTCTTTGTATAGGTAGTGAGCT
>CAZCTI010000329.1:0-1383 GCA_964501385.1 uncultured Clostridia bacterium | reverse complement strand
TGATATTATTGAAACAGATGTATTAGTTCTTGCCATAGGTCACAGTGCAAGAGATACATTTGAAATGCTAAACAATAAGCTTAATCTTATTTCAAAACCTTTTGCAATAGGTGTAAGAGTTGAACATCCTCAAAAAATGATAAGTGAAGCTCAGTATGGAGAAATGGCAGGGAATCCTCTTTTAGGTCCTGCAGACTATAAATTTGTTCATAAAAGTAAAAATGGAAGAAGTGTTTATACATTTTGTATGTGCCCGGGCGGTGTTGTAACTGCATCTGCTTCTGAAGAAGGCGGAGTTGTTACAAACGGCATGAGTTTTCACGAAAGAGATTTGGAAAATGCAAACTCAGCAGTTGTTGTGCAAATAAACCCTGATGATTTCGGTGGAAGTGAAAACCCCTTGGCAGGAATAGAATTTCAAAGAAATTGGGAGAGAAAAGCTTTTGAATTAGGAGGCGGAAATTTTAAAGCTCCCGTACAGCTTTTCAAAGATTTCAAGGAAAAGAAAATTTCTCAAGGCTTTGGTGAAATTTATCCCACATACAGACCCGGTTCAACATTTGCTAATTTGTGGGATTGCTTGCCTGATTATGTGTGTGAAAGCTTAGTTGAAGGAATAACTGCATTTGGAAAGCTTTTAAATAACTACGACAGACCGGACACAATTCTTACAGGAGTTGAAACAAGAACTTCATCACCCTTAAGAATAACTCGTGATGATGATATGCAAAGCAATATAAAAGGAATTTATCCTTGCGGAGAAGGCTCCGGCTATGCAGGAGGAATTATGTCTGCTGCAATTGACGGGCTAAAGATTGCAGAACAAATAATTAAAACATATAAACCTATACAAGAACAGGAATAAATTATGAAAATAGCTGTAATAGGCGGAGGTGCAGCAGGTTTAATGGCAGCTATAGCAGCAGCTAAAAATGGCACCCACGTAACTATTTATGAAAAACAAAACAGAGTTGGCAAGAAAATTTTAGCAACGGGCAATGGCAGGTGCAATTACACAAATATGAATCTGAACATGGGCTGCTATCATAGCAATAATTTAAAGATGGCAGAAGAAGCTATGAATTTTTTTGACCTAAACAAAACCCTTAAGTTTTTTGAAGATTTAGGAATTTATCCTTATGTTGACGAAAGCGGCAAGGTATATCCTAATTCACTTCAAGCATCCAGTGTATTGGATGTGTTAAGGTATGAAATAAGCAGACTTAAAGTCGAGGAAGTGACGGACTTCAATGTTACAGCCTTAAGAAAAAGTAAAGATAAATTTAGTATTATTGGGAATGATACAATTATTGCAGACAGGATTATTCTGACAACAGGAGGAAAAGCAAGTCCTCAGCTTGGCTCTGACGGAAAAGGATATGA
>CAZCTI010000328.1:0-1385 GCA_964501385.1 uncultured Clostridia bacterium | reverse complement strand
CAATGTCGTTAAGTTAAGGATTTAATGGTTTTTTTATTATCTTTATGTAATAATAAGAAGAAAGTAATGTTTGAGGCCCTTTTCGTAGAAGGGCTTTTAAAAAACACAATTAAAACTATTGATAATGAAGCGTTTATCAATAGAAACAAGATGTCCGCTGAGGATTTTACTAGAGACAGAAAATTATTATTCAAAGATCTACTAGTTGTTTTAATGAGTCTCACACGACCGAGTGTTCAAACTGAATTGGACAGATTCTTTAAAGCCATTTCAAAATCACCTACTTCATTTGAGTCTATTTCAAAAAGTGCATTTACTCAGTCAAGAAGAAAACTTAAGCCGGAGGCCTTCATTGAACTTGCCAGGACGCAATTAAGTTATTTTGAAAAAAATGCTCCATTCAAAAAATATTGGAATGAACATCGTGTTGTCTCCATAGATGGAAGTTCTCTGGGATTGCCTAATTCTGAGGAATTAAAGAATGAGTTTGGTGTTGCAAGGAATCAATTTGATGAATTAGTAACATCAAGATGTTCCTTTGCTTATGATGTATGTAATGGTTTAATATTAGATGCGGTAATAGCACCATATAATAGTTGTGAAAAAGAATTGGCTCTGGCTCATTTATCGCAATTGGATCCAGCAAAAGACATTCTCGTTTTTGATCGTGGATATCCAAGCCAATGGTTAATTGGTTTACTAATGCAAAAAGGCTTTAAATTTTGTTTTCGATTGAGTTCTTCATGGAAGGACGGATTAGAACTTCTGGATAAGGATAGATGTGATGTGGATTGGGTTTTAAAAAGACGTTCCAATAAAGATCTTGGAAAAATGAAAAAATATGGCATTCCCAACAAATTGGAGGGATTACGCTTAGTATCAATAGAACTGCCTTCAGGTGAAAAGGAAATACTTGCAACTAACCTAATCAACAGAGAAGTCTTCAGCATTGATGAACTAAGTTATTTATATAATTTAAGATGGGGAGTAGAAGAAGGCTATAAACTGTTTAAAAATGTATTGCATATTGAACACTTTACAGGTAAAACGTCACAAGCTATTAAACAAGATTTTTTTGCCAAAGTCTTTATGTTCAATATGGCTTCTATGATAGGTTCGCAGGGAAGAAATCGGAGAAAGAAAAAATCAAAGCATAAGCTTCAAATCAATAAAACTCAGCTGATAGCTAAAACAAAAGACTTTTTAACAAATATATTCTATTCAAATAAACTAGTAAAAGCGGTGATACAGCTACTAAATCTTATAAATCAAAGGTTAGAAATAGTGAGGCCGAATAGGTCCTTCCCACGAACTGATACTTCAAAAAGAGGAAGGCGCCGAACAATAAACTCAAAAGGTATTTAACCTTAACTTAACGACATTGG
>CAZCTI010000327.1:0-1400 GCA_964501385.1 uncultured Clostridia bacterium | reverse complement strand
AAAGCTATTTCTCAGGCTGGGATAGTTGTATTTGGACATGTTGGATTAACTCCTCAAAGCTCGGCTGCCATGGGTGGATTTAAAGCCCAAGGACGGACAACCGAAAGTGCTCGTGCAGTAATCGAAGATGCAATCTCTGTTTATAAAGCAGGTGCCAAGTTCGTGTTGTTAGAAGGTGTTCCGGAAGAGGTATGTGCGTTTGTTCATAAAATACTTCCTATTCCTGTCTATGGAATCGGTGCAGGAGCTGAAACAGACGGACAGGTATTGGTTATTGGTGATGCCTTAGGTATGTTTGAAGCATTCATACCTAAATTTGCAAAGAAATATGCTGATATAGCTAATGTTGCAACAAAGGGCTTTTCAGAATATGTTAAAGATGTGAAAGAGGGAACTTTCCCCGGACCGGAACATAAATATAAAATTACCGGTGATGCTAAAGAATTTGAGAAATTATTTATGGAAATAAATGTTATTTTGAAATAATAAAGCAATTGCCATGCAATTGCTTCCGATATTTAAAAACTATCAGAAAAACAGGAGGAAAAAATGTTAAATACATTTGATAATGTACTGAATGGCATTGAGAAGGATATCGAAGAAATATTATATGAATATGTGAAAGCTCCAAGTTTTACAAATACAAGAAATGAAAAACAGGCAGAAGATTTCTTTCAGTATTATTTTTCTTCAATTCCATATTTTAAAAATACACCCGGCTCCTATGGGACTTATGAAATAGAAAACGATACATATAACAGAGCTGTTAGTTATGCATTTTTAAAAGGAAATGGAAATGATACGGTTGTTTTTGTTCATCACAATGATATTGTAAGTGTTGAAGATTTTAAGCTTCTAAAAAACTATGCATTCTCCCCTGATGAATTGAAGGAACAGCTTATGAAAATGAAAAATACATTAAGCAGTTCTACCAAGAAAGATTTGGAGGATGACACATTCTTGTTTGGAAGAGGAGTTTGCGATATGAAGGGAGGTGGCTCCATTCAAATTGCACTTATAAAAAGATACAGCGAACTTAAGGATTTTAACGGAAATATTGTTTTAATCGCTGTTCCGGATGAAGAAAACCTATCTGCAGGAATGCGGGCAGCAGTAAAGCTTCTAAGCGAATTGCAGGATGAATATAAATTGGATTATAAGCTTATGATTAATTCTGAGCCCCATGAAAGAAAGGATTCAGAAGTTGGAGTATTTTCTGAAGGCTCAGTAGGAAAAATAATGCCCTTTGTGTATGTAAGGGGATTTTTGGCACATGCAGGAAAGGTATTTGAAGGACTAAATCCAATTCATGTAATGAGTAAAATTGTAAGCAGAACTGAGCTTAATATGGATTTTAGCGATGTGGTGGGAAATGAAGCAGCACCTCCTCCAACATGGCT
>CAZCTI010000326.1:0-1411 GCA_964501385.1 uncultured Clostridia bacterium | reverse complement strand
CCTTCCATAATAAATAAAACAGGAATAAAATATCACAAGGAAATTCATGACCTTGATCATTTGCAGAACAATATGCGTAAAATAGGAACTGCAAACATTATTGAAGTAATGGATGAGTATGATTTGCTGCCTGTAATGAATTACCAATACGGCAGTCACCCCGATACACAAAAAATAAAATCTACCGTATTCATTGAAAAGTATCTTACTCAAGGAATTCAGGATGGCTGCTGGTACGGTTGCTCCATGGCATGTGCCAAAGCTGCAGATAAATTTTTGATAACAACAGGACCTTACAAGGGACACAGAGTTACAGTGGATGGTCCGGAATATGAAAATGCTGCAGGCTTAGGCTCTAACTGCGGAATATTTGATCCGGAAGCAATTTTGGAATTAAACTTTTATTGTGATACCTATGGTATAGACACAATATCATTTGGTACTGCAACTGCTTTTGCAATGGAATGCTATGAAAGAGGTATAATAAACAAAGAAATTACAGGCGGACTTGAATTAAACTTTGGTAATTTCGACGTAGCAGTGGAACTTCTTCACCAAATGTCCAAGGGAGAAGGCTTCGGAACAGTTGTTGGTCAGGGAATCCACAGAATGAAAAAGTTGTTTGTTGAAAAATACGGAGCAGATGAAAACTTCTTATTTGACATAGGAATGGAGCAAAAAGGCTTGGAGTATTCGGAATATATGCCAAAGGAATCCTTAGCTCAACAGGGAGGATATGGATTAACAAACAAAGGACCACAGCATGACGAAGCATGGCTTATATTTATGGACATGGTAAACAATCAAATACCAACATTTGAAGATAAGGCAGAAGCACTTCATTACTTCCCCATGTTTAGAACCTGGTTCGGGCTTTATGGATTTTGTAAGCTTCCATGGAATGACATAGTTCCTGCAAACAACAAATACACAAATGAGCCTGCAAAAGTTCCCGAACATGTTCAAAATTACTTGGATGTAGTATATGGAGTAACGGGCAAAAAATTAACCGTCGCAGATATGATAAAAGAATCTGAAAGAGTGTATAACTTCCAGAAAATATTCAACATAAGAATGGGCAAGGGTTTAAGAAATAATGATAAGGTTCCGTATCGCTCCATGGGTCCCGTAACCAAGGAAGAATATGAATCAAGACAGGAAAGATACGACAAACAACTAATTGAAAAATTAAATTACAACCCAAAAGATAAAACCACAGAAGAAAAAATGAAAGTATTGAGAGAATACAGAGAAGACCAATATGAAAAACTTATAGATGCAGTCTATAAAAGAAGAGGTTGGGATTCAAACGGTGTACCAACATTAGAGCATTTAAAATACTTGGAGATGGAATTGCCTGAATTAATAGAAGTAATCAAATAAACTTTAGGGAATTCTGGGGACGGACCTT
>CAZCTI010000325.1:0-1416 GCA_964501385.1 uncultured Clostridia bacterium | reverse complement strand
GCCGGTAATGATTACAACCTTGTCCTTCAGTTTTCCCATTTTTGTTCATCCTTTCTTGTAATTTATCCCAAAAATAAATAATAAGTTTGGTGTTGGTAATAGTATACAGTTTAGGGAATTAATTGTCAATGACAACGGTTTTTGCATCTAATGGAACAGATGTACATGGGTTTGAGAAGATAATCAGAGATGTATCCTATGAGCTTGCGATAAGCAAAAATTATTAAATAATTATATTTTGTCATATTTTATCTTCAAAATTTTTAGCACCAATATATGGATTAATTTGTAAATTAATGCTATAATGATTGCGTAAAATCTACATATAATGTTGCAGAATTCATATATTTATTTTGGGGGAGATGAATAGTTTGAGAATTAAAAAATTAATTATTCTGTTATTAATTTTAGCAGTTATTTGTTCGATTTTGAGTGGCTGTGGGGAAAAAAGCGGCATAGAGTTAAATATTTGTGAGAAAGGTGATATATCTTTAAAATTACAAGAATTTATAAATACAATATTTACACCTCACTGGGGTGATTGGAGCAATGGCTACGGATATGGTTGGGAAATAACCGAAAGAAATGGACACAAAAAAATTACCCACGGAGGCAATATAGGCGGGGGTGGATATGTATCAACAATTGTCAGATATCCGGAGGACGATTATGTATTGATATTTTTAACCAACAATTTAGATTATACTGCAATTACAACAGTTACAGAAACATTGGAAGCAATCGTTTTAGGAGAGAATTACATACTCCCTGAAAAAGCCAAAGATATAAAAATAGATTCTGAGGTTTTAAATCAATATGCAGGTGAGTATGATCTTGGTAAAGGGAAGATAACAGTAAGCCTCAAAGATGATAAGCTGTATGCAACTGCTGATGATGGCAATAATTATGAACTTTACCCTATAGGAGAAAACAAATTTTATTATGCAGACCATGAATGTATTCAAGCAGAGTTTGTTTTGAATAATGACAATACAACAATACTTAAGGTGCAAAATGCAAGCAGATACTTTGAAGGGAAGAAACAATAAGACAGCAGAAATTAGGATTTAATTATTTGGGGATGAAATGGTGTTGGGAAACCAACAAAGATTAACCGTATTTTGAAATGATATTCTAAATTATCTTCTTTAAGAAAATTATTCTTAGAAATGTCGGAATAAGGTGTTATAAGAAAAATTGTTATTAGGGGTTCTAAGTCTAAGAAATTTAGAGCCTTTTTCATATAATAAAATTATTGTCTGGATTATTTTGTCACATTATGCTATAATATCCTCAACATATTGAATTTTATAGTAACAATCACGAGAAACGCAATTAAAGACAAGGGTGGGGGCTTATGTCACTTAATAATGGTTTCTATGAGTCTGTTATCAATAAACTTATAGATGAAGAAAT
>CAZCTI010000324.1:0-1418 GCA_964501385.1 uncultured Clostridia bacterium | reverse complement strand
AATTATTATCCATGGCAATTAAGCGGAGGAATGAGGCAAAGATGCAATATTGCAATGGCTTTAATGAATGACCCAAAGCTAATAATTGCAGATGAGCCTTCAACAGCCTTAGACAGCACTGTCCAAAAACAGGTTATGGAATTGTTTAAAACAATTAATGAGGAATTAAAGATATCGATTTTGCTGATATCTCATGACTTAGGGTTAATTAAACACTACAGTCACAGTTTAGCAGTTATGTATGCAGGACAGATTGTGGAGTCGGGATATTCAAAGACGGTATTCAGTAATCCTAAGCATCCTTACACACAGCTTTTAATAAAAATTATACCTTCCCTTAAAATCAGGAAAAACGAACCTTTAGTTGAAATACCGGGCTTTGTGCAGGAAAAAGGAAGAGATGCCAATGGTTGTCTGTTTATTAAAAGATGTCCTAAGGCAATGGATATATGTAAGGATTATGTTGAAGATCATATAGATGATAATCAAGATCATTATTACAGATGTAATTTAGAATAGAGGCTATTATGGCAAATAAAGTTGTAATTTCAGCAGTAAATATTAGAAAAGAATATGTTACCAAAAAGCATTTTTTAACCGGTAAAATAAAAGAAAAATATGTTGCCGTAAAAAGTGCAATCTTTAATATAGAAGAAGGTAAAACTGTGGGAATTGTAGGTGAGTCAGGCAGCGGGAAATCCACAATCGGTGAAATAGTTGGAGGACTCCAAAAACCTACTTATGGCAATGTGTTTTATTACGGCAAAAACATTAAAGAACTGACAGAAGAAGAATACAAAGACTATAGAAAAAGTGTTCAATTTATATTTCAAGACCCAAAAGGCTCAATGGACCCTAATTATAAAATTTTTGATATTTTATCAATGCCCTTAATAACAACCAATATAGCAAAAAATAAAAATGAATCTGAAAAACTAATTGATGAAATGCTGTTAAAAGTTGGTCTTGATTTAAGTGTTAAAAATAAATACCCTGCAGAAATAAGCGGAGGACAGTGTCAGAGAGCAGCAATAGCAAGGGCATTGATTGTTAAACCTAAATTAATAATATGTGATGAGCCTGTGTCTGCTTTAGACGTGTCAATACAGGCACAAATACTGAATTTGCTAAAAGAGCTACAGAATGAATTAAATATTTCATATATATTTATATCTCATGATATTGGCGTAGTAAATTTTATGTCTGATACAATTTTAGTTATGAAAAGCGGAACAATTGTTGAAAGCGGAGAAGCAAAAGAAGTTCTGTTAAACCCAAAAGAAAATTACACAAAAAAGCTCATAGAAAGTGCATTTGTTCACTAAAAGATTAGATGTCATTGCTATGAATAAACTTCACGTCAGTGTCATTCTGAGGGCTTTAGCCCGAAGAATCTCATCTTTTAAAACCTGGGATCT
>CAZCTI010000323.1:0-1426 GCA_964501385.1 uncultured Clostridia bacterium | reverse complement strand
TTGAACAATTTTTCCTATATTTTCACTCATAACTACCTCTCATATTAAGAACCCATAGTGCCTGAAACAATTTCATTAATTTCAGTCGTAATAGCAGTCTGCCTAGCTCTGTTGTAAGTAATTCTTAATTCTTCAATCATTTCTTTGGCATTCTCCGTCGCTATACCCATTGCATTTGTTCTTGCAGCTTGTTCTGAACATGAAGCTTCAACTAAAGCCCCATAAATGCTGCTTGCAACATATTTTGGTATTAAATAATCTAAAACTACTTCCGGCGATGGCTCAAATTCAATATATTGTTTCTCAGATAAGGAGTATTCTTCTTGATGGTCTATCGGCAATAATCTTATTATTTCAGGTTCCTGGTGCATATTATTTATAAACCTTGTATAAGCAACTTTTATCTCATCAACCCAATTATTTTCATACAAATCCAAAGCTCTTGCTGCTATTGATTCAGCATCCTTGAAATCCGGTTCTTCCGTAATTCCCGTCAACTTTTCTTCTATTTTATGTTTACTTTTTTGAAAATAATCTATTGCTTTTGAGCCTATTAAAATTAAATTAGCCCTATTTCCTGTTTTTCTTATTTCATCTTCAACAAGTCTTGCAATATTGTTGTTATATCCACCCGCTAACCCTCTGTCATCAGATATTATAATGTATAAAGAGCTGTGAATATCTCTCTCATTTAATAAAGGATGATTTAATTTATTTATAGATGAATAGGTTTCTTGAAAATTTCTATGAATAGTAGAATAATAAGGTCTTGTTTTTATTAATCTTTCTCTTGCTTTAACTAATTTAGCCGAAGCGACCAACTCCATGGCACTTGTTATTTTCATGGTGCCATATATACTTCTTATTCTTCTTTTTATTTCACGGGTCGATTTTGCCATAATTACCCCCTAAAAATAATCGAATGTAGTTTTTTTAAACTCACTGATAGCATCCATAATCTTTTCTTCCAATTCACCGGATAATTCCTTTGTCGAAGAAATTTCATGTATAATTTGCGGATAACTTGAATCCATATATTCTAAAAATTCCTTTTCAAATCTTGTTATATCTCCTATTGGTATATCCAATAGGAATTTACTGATTGCAGTATAAAATAAAATTACCTGATGTTCTACCTTCATAGGCTTATATTGCGGCTGCTTTAATAATTCCATTATTCTTACGCCCATTTCTAACTTTTCTTTAGTATCCTTATCAAGTTCTGCACCAAATTGTGTAAATGCTTCTAATTCCCTATACTGTGCCAATTCAAGCTTCAATTTGCCGGCAACTCTTTTCATTGCTTTTATTTGAGCGGCACTTCCAACTCTTGACACAGATAAACCAGTATTGATGGCAGGCCTTTGCCCCGCAAAAAATAAATCCGTTTCCAAAAATAACTGACCATCCGTAATAGAAATAACAT
>CAZCTI010000322.1:0-1434 GCA_964501385.1 uncultured Clostridia bacterium | reverse complement strand
ACGGGAAGGCTGCTAATGGAGCCATCGGTGGTTTAGCAGATGGGGGACACACCTTCATGGTGTGTGATCCTCCGGGGTCAGGCCATGAAGGAATGTCCCCGCACTTGTCCTCGTTTTTGTTGCTTTTTATGTTAAATGGAGTATAATGTAAATAAGATTGAGACTCTGAAGTTTCGCTCAGGATAATTAAAAAACAGTAAAATTTATGGGAGAGTGGATAATGAGAAAAAAGTATTTAGATAGGTTGACTGAAATATTAAAGAAGAATCATATTGACGCTATATTGATTGCTCCTTCGGAAGAAATGGAATTCATTATGGGGCACAAAACTCATTTTTGTGAAAGATTCCAGGCGTTAATAATAAAAAATGACGGAAATTATTTTTATATTTGCAATTTACTTACTAAAGATGAAATCCAAGATGTTTTAGGACCTGATGTAAAGGTTTACGGGTGGTTTGACGGAGATGTTTTTACGGATACGGTAAAAAAAGCATTTGAAGAACAAGAATTAATAGGCAAGACAATAGCTGTAAATTCAACAGAAAGAGCATTCATTATTCTTCAGATAATGGAAGCCGTAGATGTTAAATTCATTAACGGTAAATTATTTTTGGAAGATATGCGAATAATTAAGGACCAAGAAGAACTTGATAATTTAAGAATGGCTGCTAAAATCACGGATGAGTCTTACGAAGAATTATTAAAGTTTATTAAGCCGGGAATCAAAGAAGCTGACATAGCAAGAAAAATGAATGAAATATTTAAAGAAAAGGGTGCCGATGAAGGGTTTACAATGGTGTGCTCAGGGGCAAACTCATCATATCCTCACTATAATGATGACCAAAGAGTAATTCAGGAAAAAGACATTATTGTACTTGATTGGGGCTGTAAGTACAATAATATGTGTGCAGATATGTCTAGGACCGTATTTGTGGGAGGAATTACTGAAGAGGAACGGCATGTTTATGAAATAGTAAGGAAAAGCCAAGAAGCAGGCGAAAAGGCAGCGGTAAAAGGTGCATACATACCGGATGTGGATAAAGCTTCAAGGAATATAATAGAAGAATCAGGATACGGAAAATATTTCTTCACAAGATTAGGGCATGGAATAGGGTATTCAGTGCATGAAGCCCCGGACATAAAGGCAAGCAATAAAAGAAATCTTGAAGAAGGTATGGTGTTTAGCATTGAGCCTGGTATTTACATGGCAGGTAAATTTGGAATACGTATTGAAAATATAGTTGCTGTTACCAATGATGGAAATGAAGTATTAAACAAAGCATCAAAAGAGATAATGATAATTTAGAGGAAGGGCGACACACCTTCATGGTGGGTAAGCCGCTGGAGTCAAGCCATGAAGGAATGTCCCCGTACTTGAAGGGCGACACACCTTCATGGTGGGTAAGCCGCTGGAGTCAAGCCATGAAGGAA
>CAZCTI010000321.1:0-1435 GCA_964501385.1 uncultured Clostridia bacterium | reverse complement strand
TTCCTTCATGGCTTGACTCCAGCGGCTTACCCACCATGAAGGTGTGTCGCCCTTCCTCTAAATTATCATTATCTCTTTTGATGCTTTGTTTAATACTTCATTTCCATCATTGGTAACAGCAACTATATTTTCAATACGTATTCCAAATTTACCTGCCATGTAAATACCAGGCTCAATGCTAAACACCATACCTTCTTCAAGATTTCTTTTATTGCTTGCCTTTATGTCCGGGGCTTCATGCACTGAATACCCTATTCCATGCCCTAATCTTGTGAAGAAATATTTTCCGTATCCTGATTCTTCTATTATATTCCTTGAAGCTTTATCCACATCCGGTATGTATGCACCTTTTACCGCTGCCTTTTCGCCTGCTTCTTGGCTTTTCCTTACTATTTCATAAACATGCCGTTCCTCTTCAGTAATTCCTCCCACAAATACGGTCCTAGACATATCTGCACACATATTATTGTACTTACAGCCCCAATCAAGTACAATAATGTCTTTTTCCTGAATTACTCTTTGGTCATCATTATAGTGAGGATATGATGAGTTTGCCCCTGAGCACACCATTGTAAACCCTTCATCGGCACCCTTTTCTTTAAATATTTCATTCATTTTTCTTGCTATGTCAGCTTCTTTGATTCCCGGCTTAATAAACTTTAATAATTCTTCGTAAGACTCATCCGTGATTTTAGCAGCCATTCTTAAATTATCAAGTTCTTCTTGGTCCTTAATTATTCGCATATCTTCCAAAAATAATTTACCGTTAATGAATTTAACATCTACGGCTTCCATTATCTGAAGAATAATGAATGCTCTTTCTGTTGAATTTACAGCTATTGTCTTGCCTATTAATTCTTGTTCTTCAAATGCTTTTTTTACCGTATCCGTAAAAACATCTCCGTCAAACCACCCGTAAACCTTTACATCAGGTCCTAAAACATCTTGGATTTCATCTTTAGTAAGTAAATTGCAAATATAAAAATAATTTCCGTCATTTTTTATTATTAACGCCTGGAATCTTTCACAAAAATGAGTTTTGTGCCCCATAATGAATTCCATTTCTTCCGAAGGAGCAATCAATATAGCGTCAATATGATTCTTCTTTAATATTTCAGTCAACCTATCTAAATACTTTTTTCTCATTATCCACTCTCCCATAAATTTTACTGTTTTTTAATTATCCTGAGCGAAACTTCAGAGTCTCAATCTTATTTACATTATACTCCATTTAACATAAAAAGCAACAAAAACGAGGACAAGTGCGGGGACATTCCTTCATGGCCTGACCCCGGAGGATCACACACCATGAAGGTGTGTCCCCCATCAAGTACGGGGACATTCCTTAAATGCCCACCCGCAGAGACTTTCCCTCCATTTAAGGTGTGTCCCCCATCTGCTAAACCACCGATGGCTCCATTAGCAGCCTTCCCGT
>CAZCTI010000320.1:0-1454 GCA_964501385.1 uncultured Clostridia bacterium | reverse complement strand
GCAGGAGGGCTTGAAACAGATGTAAAAGATGGCAGACTTTGCATTATCAATGAGGGAAGGAATAAAAAGTTTGTAAATAATGTAGCACAAATTACATATGCAGGCAGTTATGGTTTTAAATCAGGGCAAAAAGTATATGTGGTAACAGAAAGGGCAGTTTTTGAGTTATGGGAAAAAGGAATTAAGCTTATTGAAATTGCACCTGGCATTAATTTAGAAAAGGATATTTTATCACAAATGGAATTTATGCCTGAAATATCTCACGAATTAAAAATTATGGATTTAAGAATTTTCAATGATAAATTAATGGGCTTAAATAATATGTAGGAGGAAGCTATGAGTTTTATAGGAATTTTAGTATCATTATCACTTTTAATGTATGGTGCATATAAGGGTATTTCCGTATTGATTTTAGGACCCGCATTAGCTGCTGCTGCAATTTTAATTAGCGGAGAATATTCCGTTCTTGCAGGATATACCGAAATTTATATACCGGAGTTTGCCAAATATCTAAATAATCTTCCAATCTTTTTCTTTGGAGCAATATTTGGCAAGGTAATGGATGTATCGGGCTCAGCTAAATCTATTGCCAATTACATAATATTAAAATTAGGTAAGGATAAAGCTATTTTAGCAGTAGTTTTATCAACTGCAATTTTAGTGTATGGAGGGGTATCATTATTTGTAATTTCCTTTACAATCTACCCAATAGGCTCGGCACTGTTTAAAGCTGCAGATGTTCCAAAAAGATTTATGCCTGCATGTATAGCATTTGGAGCATTTACTTTTGCAACCTATGCATTTCCCGGCTCCCCCCAAATTCAAAATGCACTTCCTATGCAGTATTTTGGAACAACATTATACTCTGCCCCGGTATTAGGAAGTGTTTTGGGTGTTATTGAATTTACATTAGGTATGTGGTGGTTAAATTATGCTTTAAAAAAAGCAAGAAAATCAGGCGAAGGATATGGAATTCATGAAGATTATCTGCACTTTACGGATGATGAAAACATTCCTGACTTTAAAAAAAGCATCGCTCCTATTATAGTATTTTTTATATGTAATTTAATTTTAACATACATCATTCTGCCGGGAACAAATGGAGACTTTTTGAGTCAAAAGCCTTTTAATACAACTTTGGGCAAGGTAACGGGAACATGGGCGCTAATAATTTCTCTTGCCATTGCAATTCTTTCTGTAATATTCATTAACAAGGTAAGATTTAGGGGTAAACTTATTGCATGTTTAAATGAAGGAGCCAAGGATTCCATAATGCCTATTACAAATACAGGTGCTGTAGTAGGATATGGAAATGTTATAAAAACATTGTCAGGGTTCAATATTATAAGAGATACTGTACTTGGAATTTCAAAAAATCCAATTATCGGTGCCGGTCTTGCTACTACAATATTATGCGGAATAACGGGTTCAGGTTCCGGAGGGCTAAGTATAAC
>CAZCTI010000319.1:0-1481 GCA_964501385.1 uncultured Clostridia bacterium | reverse complement strand
TATTTTTTCCTTTTCTTTTTCTTGGCTGTCATTAAACCTCCTATTCTGCCTGTTTCCTTAGCAGTAAGTCCTCCCCAGCCAAGCTTATCAACTTTATCCATAAGTCCTAATTCTTCTGCAATTTCCATTTTCATAATATCATTAGGTGTTGGTTCTTTTTTCTTCTTTTTATCAGCCATAATATCCTCCTACAGGCAGTTTCCTTGATGTTTTAAGAGTATTATGGTTAAAAATATTAAAATTATTCTTATTTATCTCTTTTAGTGAGTAATATAGCTTTTATTTCTTTTAATACCATAAATATTTTATTGAGAGTAAATTGAATGCTTATTAAAATTATAAAAAACATTACAACGACTATTATTTTATAATCTATCATAATATCCCCTTAAATTCCCCCTAGAGGAACAATGTAATTTTTCTCATGATATCATAATAAAATAATCATTTCAAGAAAAAAAATCCCCCTTATCTTAAGGGGGTATTAAGTTTCGTTTTATTCTTTTACAACAATAACCGGACAAGGAGAATCAGAAATTACTCTTTGGGTTACTGAACCAACAAAGAATCTCATAATTTTAGAAAATCCTCTTCTTCCCATTATAATATAATCGTATTCCGATTCGTTTGCTATTTTTAATATTTCCTCATATGGCTCTCCAACAACAATCCTTTTTTCATAGATTATTCCTTCAAGATCAAATTCATCTAATACATCATCAAGCACTTTAGTCTCAATTGCAATTGTATTTTTTAGCATTTCGTCATAATTAACTTCTACATTGGGTTTAAAATCTCCATACCTGTACATATGTGGCATAGATGCCACTGTTACAAATGTAATTTCACTACCATAATGTTTTGCAATACCAATGGCTTTTTGTGCTGCCTTTTGAGAGGCTTCAGAGCCGTCAATCGGCACCAATATTTTCATTACATTAAACATAAAGTACCTCCTGATATAATATTATTTTATATATATTTTATACCCTCAATAGTATTGCTTGAAACATTTTTCTTTGCATTTACCTTGAAACTCCTGTATCTATAGCGGCCTTATATACTGCTTTAGAAACCACGTCTCCTACCCTACTGTCAAAGGGAGGAACAATAATATAGTTATCATTTAACTCCTGCTCGCTTACAAGCTCTGCTATTGCTTTAGCAGCTGCTATTTTCATCTCTTCATTTATATCTGATGCTTTTGCATCTAAAGCTCCTCTAAAAATACCCGGAAATGCTAATACATTGTTTATTTGATTTGGAAAGTCAGATCTTCCTGTTCCAATAATTCTTGCTCCAGCGTTTTTTGCAAGATTAGGCATTATCTCAGGGTCAGGATTTGCCATCGGTAAAACAATTGCATTATCAGCCATAGACTTTACCATTTCTTCAGTTACAATTTCCTTAACTGATACTCCAATAAATACATCTGCACCTTTCATAGCATCTGCAAGGCTTCCTTTTCTTTTTTCCTTATT
>CAZCTI010000318.1:0-1482 GCA_964501385.1 uncultured Clostridia bacterium | reverse complement strand
TTTTCTAATAAACAGAGGCTGAAATCATTTAAACTTCAACCTCTAAAATAAGTTATTAATAAGTTAATTTATCATAAACAATGCATTTTCGAAGCTTTCCCTGGCACCTAAGCTGCTAATCATCATTTTCAGCTTCGACGATTTCACCTGTTTGGGCATGTATTTTATATTCATACTCCTTCATCTGAACTCTTTGCTTGTTCTTCAAGTTCAATTAGATACTTGTCATAGTCGGACATAAAGAGTCTATCTTGAATTATTCGATACTTTTCGAATTCACTTTCAGAGTGCAATTTTGCTATTGCAGCAGATACCTTGCCTGCATCTTTTAGTAAACCATATTCAAACATCTCAATAAATGAATTCAATCGCGTTTCCCAATCCTGCATGGTTAAAGGAATTTTTCTTTGTGTCATATTCTCGGCAAAATCTAAGTATGAGCTTACCATCCGATTTAGTTGATTCAATTCAATTTCAGATAAATAATTTTTAGCAACGGATACATCAGTTATTTTAATTTTACCATCAGGAGCATCTTGCCAAGTTGTTAGCCCCATATGTTCCTTTTCGCTGTTTGCTCTATCAACAATAAGTTCTGCAGCAGTATGCCCGTGGACTGCATAATGCATTTTATTCTGTACTGTTGCATAAAAACGTTTTGTGGATTTTGCATTCTTATCATAATCAATTGCAGTTGCATACAAATCAGTTATCTTTTGATAGAACTTCCGCTCACTTGCACGAATTTCTCTTATTCTCGCAAGTTGCTCCTCAAAATATTTATCTGTTAAATATGAGCCGTTTTTTAATCGTTCATCATCCATGACCCAGCCTTTAATGGTATAATCTTTGGCTATTTGGTTAACCCATTTTCGAAACTGAACTGCCCTTTCAGAATTCACCTTGAAGCCAACAGCAATAACCATCTGCAAGTTATAATGATTGGTGTTGTAGTTTTTGCCATCATGGGCAGTTATTCGAAATTTTCGAATAACTGAACTCTCCTCTAATTCTGAATCTGCAAAAATCTTTTTTATATGATAGTTTATTGTATGTATTTCCACATCATATAAAGTAGCCATAAGCTTTTGTGTCAGCCATATGTTTTCATCTTCATATCTAATTTCAAAACTGTCCCCACTTTCTCCAGCTGAGGCAATAAAAGTTAGATACTCAGCAGCAGAACTACGGATCGTAATCTCATTTTTCTTTTTCTTTGCCATATCTATTGACCCCCTATAGCTCATTTTGAACTATTAGTCATTTCCGAATATTATTTATAAACAATCTGTTAAATATATTATATCGAACATGCGTACCTATAGCAATATGATTTTTTTACTTATATACACTTAATAATTACTAATAAAACTTTATTCAGTCCTTTTTCCATTCTATTGTAAATGATAAAATGAAAATGGTTCTTTCCATAGTTAGTTGACAATCGACAGTAGGACAGTAGCTAAACCTTTTTAACCAGTT
>CAZCTI010000317.1:0-1498 GCA_964501385.1 uncultured Clostridia bacterium | reverse complement strand
GTCCAAACACCATCAGCAACATAATCAAAGGTGCCGAAAATGTCGAACGGTCCGGAGAATTGCGTCCAGGCTGCCATGGCAGCAGGGCTGATGGCTGTATTTGTTTGCAACAATTCGTAGGCAGTCTCAGGTCCGCTAAACAATTCGACCACAATCGAGTCTGCCATGTCGAGGGTGAAATTGACCGGCAAGAAGCCTGCCGAGACACCCATCACATCGCTAAAGTACATGTAACCAAAGTCCTGGGCGTTCAACCCAGCCACAACCATCGTATCGCTGTAGCTTGCGATGGCTTCTGCCGGGTCAATAGCGACATCGTAAAGAACGATGCTCCCCGGATGAATACCTGCTGTGTTGAAGTTCACCTTGAATTGTGAAGTAGCACTGTAGGGAGCTCCCATTGGGAAGCCAGCCGCAGGACCAAAGTCACCAATAACGTCCGTGCCATCTTGTGATAGCGGCAAATCCATCCACACATCAGGTTCAACTGAGGTTTCCAGGTATTGGAAGCTCGCAATATCAGCCAGGGTTATATCTTCCAGACGGAAGCGAGCCAGAACATTTGTAAAATCGTGTCCATATTCAAGGTTGGTCAGCGTGACATGGAACTCTTGCTCATTGCCAACGTAGAACGGTCCGTCCAGGTCGTCAGAACTGATGATCGGGTCACAATAGACCGTGATCGTCGCGGTCGCTTCAGCAGTCCAGCCGTTGTTATTGATATTTGGATAGCTGACCAGGGTATAGACGAAGCTGTCCGTGCCGCAGAAGTCCGCCTTGGGTGTGTAGGTGAAGGAACCGTCGCCCTTGAGCACCAAAACACCATTGGTTACGTTGGTCTTCAGGGTGGCTGTTAATTCATCGCCATCCACGTCGTAGTCATTGGCTAAAACGCCTTCCAAATCGCCAATAACCAGCTCGACGTTTTGATCGGTTTCGTATGCATCAGCCACAGCCACAGGCGGGTTGTTGACATAGGAGGTCACGGTGATGGACACAGTGACTATGTTGCTGTCCAGCGTGCCATCATTTGCCTTGTAGGTAAAGGTATCCACCCCGACAAACGCAGTATCCGGCGTATAAACGAACGAGCCGTCAGCAGCCAGAACCAGGGTGCCATTGGTAACATCCGAGACCATCTCCGCAGTGAGGGTATCCAGGTCTACATCCGTATCATTCGCCAGCACACCGTCAACAGTCGCAACCGTTAAGGCTGTTTCGAAGGAGGTGCTGTATGTTTCCTCAACTGCCACCGGCGCGTCGTTAACCGACGTCACAGTGATGTTGACAGTTGCGGTGTTGCTGCCAAGTGTGCCATCATTCACAGAGAATGTGAAGCTGTCGCTACCATGCCAGTCAGCATCCGGGGTATAGGTCAGGCTCGGAGCGTAGCCGCTTAGAGTACCATTTGCCGGGTTCACCACAGACCAACTCAAAGTTCCGGGATACAGGTCCACAGCCTCCAGGAGAATGGCAACGGCGGTGTCCTCATCAGTCG
>CAZCTI010000316.1:0-1509 GCA_964501385.1 uncultured Clostridia bacterium | reverse complement strand
TTTTACATTTTTTTAAGTACTTCTCTGTTATCTTCTATTATGTTGTTTATTTCTCTTATTTTCTCTTGGAGCTTGGACAGTATTTCATCGCTGTAATCATATGCCCCTGCCTTCATTTCATTAGCTTTTTGCTCTGCTTCTTGAATCAATTGATTTGCATATTTTTTTGCTTGTCTTGTTATTTCGCTTTCTTCAATTAATGCTTTTTGCTGCTCTGAGACCTTGCTGATTAATTCCTCTGCTTCACTTTGGGCTTCATTAAGTATTCGTTGTCTTTCTTTTGCAACCCAGGAAGCTCTGTTTATTTCATCAGGCAGTTTTAATCTGATTTCATTTATTACTTCCAAAACTTCTTCCTTATCAATCATAACCTTGCTTGATAATGGAAATTTAGAAGCATCTTCTATTATATCTTCTATCCTCTCCAATAAATTCAATATATCCATTTTACTTCCTCCCAAGTATTTTATATATATTTTCTGCAACATTGTCAGGTACTAAATCATCAAATTTTCCCCCATGTTCTGCCACATCTTTAACCATACTGGAACTTAAAAAAGAGTATTCAGGTGAAGCAACCAAAAATATAGTTTCTAATTTCCTGTCTAAATGCTTATTAATACTTGATATCGCCAACTCATATTCATAGTCTGATACTGCTCTTAAACCCCTTACTATAATGCTGATATCATTTTTTTGACAATAATCAACAACCAAACCTTCCGTAAAATCAACTTGTACATTTTTTAAATGCTTTACTGCCCCTCTTACCATTTCGCATCTTTCTTCTATTGGAAACCAATATTTCTTTTCTTGATTGTTGAATACAGTTACAATAACTTCATCAAATTTGCATGATATTCTATTTATTATATCAAGATGTCCTTTTGTTATAGGGTCAAAACTTCCGGTGTATAATACTCTCATTATGCCTCCAAATGTCTAATTAAACTTATTCTTGTTCTTCCATATATTTTTTCTTTATATTCTACCATATTTGTATTAATGTTATCAATTGTTTTTTCTGATTTATCAGTTTCAATAATAAGCATTCCTCCGGTCTTTAAAATATTATATTCAAATATTATATTATATATATTATTGCTTAAGTTTAATGCATAAGGAGGATCTGCAAAAATAAAATCAAATTCTTCATTGTTTTTTGATAAATTTATTATTGCTTTTTCATAATCGCTTAATATTATTTTCGCCTTATTATTAAATCTGCATAAATCCAAATTCTTTTTTACATAATTTAAACTTTTGTGAGATGCATCCACAAATGTACAATGTTTTGCACCGCGAGCCAAAAATTCTATTCCGATGCTTCCTGAGCCTGCAAATAATTCCAAAACAGCAGCGTCTTCATTTATTGGTCCTATTATATTAAAAATTGCTTCTTTAATTTTATCGCTGGTAGGTCTTACTTTGTCTCCTTCAGGAGCATATAATTTCATACCTTTATTTGTTCCGGATATTATTCTCATTTTTTCCTCTTTGTAGTCATGA
>CAZCTI010000315.1:0-1510 GCA_964501385.1 uncultured Clostridia bacterium | reverse complement strand
GAAAATCAATCAAAAAGAACCGTCCCCGAAACTTTGAACTGTGTCCATTAGATAACAAATGATTTGATAGTATTGTATTTATTTGGGAAACATGGACATAATAGTCCTGGCATTTGAGAGATTTTAAATTATTAAATTTTCAGAAATGATAAAAAACTTAATAATTCAAATAAAACTCAGTTAGTAATTGCAGTGAAAACACAAACATTATGAAAGCATTGTAATAATTATTAAATTTTAGAAATATTTCAAAAAAACTAAAAAAATTACTTGATTTATGGTAATCAATAGTATATTATTAAAAAGCTTGCCACATGCGATGACGTAAAAGGTTGCTGAAATTTTAATGTTTCAGGGAATTTTTACAGAGTATGTCCTGCTAAAAAGCAGGGCGACCGGTACCGCTTTTATAAAAAAAAATATGAAACACCCGGAAGGGTTTATCGAGCGGTTCCGAGTTGTATGGAGACATACGAAAAAGGAGGTAAATAAATGGCAAACGCACAGAAAATTAGAATCAGGTTAAAAGCTTATGATCATCAATTAATTGATCAATCTGCACAAAAAATCGTGGAAACAGCTAAAAGTACAGGTGCAACTGTAGCAGGACCAATTCCATTGCCAACAGAAAAACAAATAATCACAATACTAAGAGCAGTTCACAAGTACAAAGATTCCAGAGAGCAGTTTGAACAAAGAACACACAAAAGATTGATAGACATAACAAATCCTACTCCAAAGACTGTGGATTCACTTATGAAGTTGAATTTGCCCGCAGGAGTGGACATTGAAATCAAGTTATAAAACAAGTAGCAAGTAGAGAAATAACACACTCTGCTTAGGATGATTGCATAAGCAATCCGCTGTAAGAAATTAGGAGGTGTAAAAATGAAAGCAATTCTAAGTAAAAAATTAGGAATGACTCAGGTGTTCACTGAGCAAGGCGAAGTTGTTCCCGTAACTGTTTTAGAATCCGCCGATATGGTTGTTGTTCAGAAGAAAACAGAAGAAAAAGACGGATACAATGCTATTCAGGTTGGATTTGGAAGCGTTAAAATTAAAAATGTTGTTAAACCTAAAAAAGGTCATTTTGATAAATCAAAAGTTGAGCCTAAAAGATTCTTAAGAGAATTCAGAGTAGATAACATTGATGATTACGAAGTTGGTCAAAAAATTGGCGTTGATATTTTCCAAGCAGGAGAAAAGGTTGATGTTTCAGGAATTTCTAAAGGTAAGGGATTCCAGGGACCAATAAAAAGACACGGACATTCAAGAGGCGGTATGAGCCACGGTTCTAAATTCCACAGATTAAGAGGTTCCTTGGGAGCATCTGCAGGTGTTGGAAAAGTTGTAAAAGGAACAAAAGCTCACGGACACATGGGGAATGAAAAAGTAACAGTATTAAACCTTGAAGTTGTAAGGGTAGATGCAGATAAAAATGTAATACTTTTAAAAGGTGCAGTACCGGGACCTAAAAAAGGTTTAGTAAAAATCAGAGAAGCAGTTAGAA
>CAZCTI010000314.1:0-1552 GCA_964501385.1 uncultured Clostridia bacterium | reverse complement strand
TTCCATTCAATTTTCTTAAACTTAAACAATGCAACTATTGAAATAGGAACATATGTAAAAATGAATATTGGAAATGAAAACACATATTTTATTTTCTTAACAGCAGGACAATTTATGTTTTTCCACTCGGTAATTGTTGTAAGAAGACCCATGGCAAACAATACAAAGTAAGAATTTATTGCTGATACCAACACTGCATTTGTAGTTTCTCTCATAAGCTCCGGATATATTTCTATGTTGATTAAACCAAAGTAAAAGAAAAATAAATTTACAGCTACACTTGTCAAGGTTAGAAATAATGCAGGCATTATTGTAACAAACATGTCATAACAGCAAAAGCTTCTTTTTGTTATTATGCTTTTAATCAGACTCTTTCCATAATTTGCAAATACCTGATAAAATCCTTTAGCCCATCTTAGTCTTTGATTCCAAGATTGTTCAAAAAGATAAGGTTGCTCGTCGTATAAAACTGCTTTATCACAATATCCAATCTTTATACCTTCTATTGCATTATCTACGGAAAATTCAATATCTTCAGTTAATAAATGATGCTTCCAACCATTATTTTTTTGAATTATTTCGTGGCTTACCATAAATCCTGTTCCCGATATGGCACAACCGGTATTCAAAATCATTCTTGCATTATTAAGATATTTAGCTTCCCTTAGAAACCAAAGTGAGTATCCTGCTGATAACCAATTTGTATCATAATTTTTTGAGTTTCTGTAACTTGTTACAATTTTATATCCATTGTCAAAAGTTTTGTTCATTTCGCTGATATAATTTTCGTCAAGCAAATTATCCGCATCAAATACAAAATATCCTTCATAAATATCACTGCTGTTTAGTATGTTTTTAAATGCATAATCAAGTGCGTAGCCCTTCCCAACACGCTGTCTGTTGAACCTTTCAAATACCCTTGCACCTGCTTTTTTTGCAACCTCTGCCGTATTATCCGTGCAATTGTCAGCTACCACATATATATCAACTAATTGCATGGGATAATTTTGTTTTTTTATACTGTTTATCAATTGACCAATAACTGCACTTTCGTTCCGAGCTGCAATTACAACAGCATATTTATGATTTACTGAAGCATTTAATTCCTTGCTTTTTTTAAACAATGATACAAACACATAAATTACTTGATAAAAATAAAATCCTGTAAATAAAATAAATATTATTAAATTGAATATACTTATAAACGATAACAATTTATTACCTCCATTTTGCAGCTACTGTGACTATAACATTTCAAAAACATAAATCAAATTAAGGATTTCTTAAATTTAATTTAACATTTTATGGCTATTTAATTCCTCAAATTACATCATTTGTGAAGGTAATATTATTGTTTCAATATTATGTTTTTTTATGCTTTTGACAGATTCCTTAATTTTCCTAAATTGATGTTTACAGTTAAATTTAAAAATTCGAAAAATTGAAATCATGATTTTATTGAATTGACACTTTGAACTGCATATATTATACTATATTTAATAAAATAAATAGGAGTGTAAAGCAAAAATGGATGATGACGGTATAAGTCAGG
>CAZCTI010000313.1:0-1558 GCA_964501385.1 uncultured Clostridia bacterium | reverse complement strand
CCATGGGAAGCTTACGACATCATCTACAATGAAGGTTCCTTAGATAGCTATAATGAGCTTACACAGGCAATGAGTGCTTCACCGCCTGCTTCCATGGAGCTGACACTAATTGCTTTGGGAGATAATAGTTATTTTTATGAATCAGATCGAATAGAGAGTCAAAAGGTTTTAGCTATAGATGGTAATAGCAAAACTTTTAGCGTAGACAGCCCTGAGTCTTGGTATTTTAAATTTACAAGCTCCATGAATTTGATATTAGAAGACAACGGGTGGTATGTTGATTCAATAACATCTTACTCGATCAACAATTCATGGACAAATTTAGAAACGGAAGAGGGAGTATACAGTGATTACCAAAGATTGCATTTTCCAAATTTCTCAAATTTACCGAAAGAGCCCGGAGAGTTTTATATTATAATTCCAATTGAATTCCAATATGGAGATGAGACGAAGGTTTACAGCTTAATTGAATTAATTGCTCGGGTTGACCGAGTGAAAAGAGAATATAGTGAAGAAGGTAACTCTCAGGCTTATGCCGGAAGCTGGCAGTTAAAAGAAACTAAGTCATATTTTATAGAAAGTAGCAGGGATAGCTACAGAACAGCAGAAAAACATGAATTTAAAGATGAATTTTCAGGCAGTGACCCTACTTATGACACCATTGCCACCGTTTCTGGAAATACCATAAATTATAAAATGATAACTGATTATCCCCCTGCTGTTAAAAATGTCCTAAGCTTTACTGCAGAATTCAGTGGACTTCCCGAGCAGATGAAGGCTTTTGAAACATTGAGAATTAAAGCTGAAGGCTCAGGTTATTATGAAGATGAAATAAATAATGAAAGCGAAACTTATGACACTGTTCCTATCTCAGTGGGACTTTTACCAGGTCTTCGTCCGGATAAATTCACAACCGCGGAAACAGATACAGATACAGTGGTATACCCCTTAGGAATTGTGGGAGAAACATGGTTTGAAAATATAAATGGAGCTTTTCAGGCTGCAGCTCCTCAAGGTCAGGAAGAAGGAGAGCTTTTGACTGTTGAACTGATTTTAGGAAGCAACAGTGCTTATGATGCAACCCAGTCACGACATATGGGAACACCTGTTATCGCCTATATTTATGAATGGAATATGAAGGGTGCAATTCCTGCAGGAACTGAGGACGAAGAGGACGAAGATACAGGTGACGATGATGGCTGGTGGAGCGGACCGGATACAGATGAGGAATGGAGCGACCACGCCAGCGAAGAAGAGACAATGGTTATAGGAGCTGTGTCGGCTATTGCTGCTGTTGCAGGAGCAGGTGCGGCAGCTGCAGGAAGTTTAGGAATAGGTCCCGGTGGAGGTTATGGCTCATATATCAAAAGGAACAAGGATGGGGACATTGTAGTAAGAGACCCAGTTACCGGAAAAGAAAGTTTGTATGTAGGCAACAAAAAAACAGGTCTGTATACAAATCCATTAACAGGAGCTGAATACACAGAGGATGAACTAACAAGCCATGTAGCTTCACGGGCAGAAAATGCAGGTGTATTAGGCCAGGATTATGAAACTG
>CAZCTI010000312.1:0-1560 GCA_964501385.1 uncultured Clostridia bacterium | reverse complement strand
TAGGCAGCGGATTTTTTCTTATACCTTCCAAAATAGCTGCATCATCTCCCCAGTCCTCCTTAACCCTTTCTAAGGCATATTCCTTGGTTTGATATGCAACAGCCATTACACCGTCAATTTCCTTAAATGACTTGCCCATCTTTTCAATTTGGTCGTCGTCTACGCCTTCCATAATATAAACTGCAATTTGGTCGAATGTTTCCTTTGCAACCATTGCCATATTATTTACATTTAAAACTATAATTAAAATGAATCCAAGTATTACCAAGACTGCAGTAACTGAACCAATGGAAGCAAGCCCCATCATTCGGTTTCGCCACATACTTTTAAATGCTTGTCTGAATATATAGCTAATCTTCTTTGGGTTCATCACTGTATCCCCCTACCTTGATGTCTCTGATAATATTGCCGTTTTTAAGTTCCACAACTCTTTTCCTGTAATGGTTCACTATTTCTCTGTCATGTGTTGCCATAATAACCGTTGTTCCACGTTTATTTATTTCTGTCAATATTTTCATAATTTCCTTTGATGTCTCTGTATCTAAATTACCGGTAGGTTCGTCTGCAATTATAGTTTCAGGCTTGTTAATAACAGCCCTTGCAATTGCAACACGCTGCTGTTCTCCACCTGATAATTCATCGGGATAATATTTGGCTTTATCACTTAATCCTACCATACTTAAAACTAAAGGAACTTCTCTTCTTATGTTTTTTGCTTGACAGCATATCATTTCCATTGCAAAAGCAATATTTTCATACACAGTCATCTTAGGAAGAAGTCTGTAGTCCTGGAAAATAAATCCTATATGTCGCCTATATGCTGCTACATTACGTTTTCTGATTTTATTTATATCCTGTTTGTTATACGTGATAATTCCTGATGAAGGGCTGATTTCCCTGAGTAATAGCTTGATTAGTGTGCTTTTTCCCGCTCCGCTTTTTCCTACGATGAATATAAATTCACCGTTATCTATTTTTAAATTAATGTCTTTTACGGCAGTAAAAGTCTTTTTATATGTTTTTGTAACATTATTAAACTCAATCACTGTTCCACCTCTTAATACTTACTATTAATATAACACAATTTGACAAAATTACAACTATTATTATATTATTTTACTTTATTTTCGCATAAAAGGGAATGTTTATTTTTAACAAATATATAAAAAAAAGACTGCTCTTATAAGATTTAAAATCTCAAAGGCAGTCCGTGTAATATTAATGATTGAATAAATTAGTTTTTATATTCCCTTTCTAAAACAACTTTTTGTGGCAATTCTTCCAATTCTGTTTTTACAACTGCAAATGGATATGTGAGAATTTGTGCTGTTACATCACCTGGCTTAGGATCCTTGTATTCTGCATATACAGTCAACACTTTTTCTCCATCTGTATCGCTTAAAGTAATTTTATCAATTTCAACTTCGTATCCAGCAGTGTTTTTTTCTCCTCTTGTAACTACAACATAAATTTCATCATTTATTCTGCACACTAAAGCTTTTTCCTTCATCCTGTAATTTGGAAGCACTTCAGTGATTTGTCTTGGTATATTTTCCGGAT
>CAZCTI010000311.1:0-1567 GCA_964501385.1 uncultured Clostridia bacterium | reverse complement strand
AATTAATTTGTGCAGACTGTCTGTGTGAATGTTTGGGAGGAGACCTGATTTCATGCTGTTAAAAAGCAAGGATGTGGCATACTTAGGTGTGCTTTTAGGTTTAAATCAACTGTTTATAATTCTTTCATCAGTAATTGAAACAAATACCATAATACTTATGGCAGCAGCAGCTTTGGTTGTAGGTGTGGTAATAGTTGAATTTGGAGGAAAATCGGGAATAATATTTTATACCGCATCCTGCATATTAGGGTTCTTTTTAACATTAAATAAGGTAGAGATTATTACATATATATGTTTTTTTGGACTTTATAGCATTGTTAAACATTATATTGAAACCAAAATATTTAACAAATATATATCCTATGGGGTAAAAATATTGTTTTATAACATTACACTTTTATCCATGTATATAATAGTAAAGTTACTTATAAACATTACTTTAGTTTGGTGGATGATTTTAGCAGCTCAAATTCTGTTTATTATATATGACCAAGCGTTTACAATATTCATTAACCAATACATGAATTTAATAAAACCAAAGTTGAAGAAGCTGTAACCATATCTCTCAGACTAGAAGGAGAAAAAAATAGTGGTTGCCTTTGGCAACTTAGTGCCAATTTTGAGCGACACAAGGAGCAGACAAAATTGTGCCTTTTTTATTGTCGAAAAATGAAAAAACCTGTATTATCCATTGCTTATAAAAATAGATTATGATAAAATTAATTTAAGGTATAAGTCTAATTTTACTAATACCATTTATTAAGGTGGAAACATCTGTCATTATTTATATGGGAGGATTTATGATTAAACGAGCAAAATATGCAATTTTATTACTATTACTAACTGTGTTATTGACATCTTGTACTGAATCCGCAGATGCAAATACACCCATACTTCCTGAGGAGCCAAATCAAGAAGAACCAAATCAAGATATTGAAGTAGTTCCTTCAGAACCTGAATTATCACAAGAAGAGAAAGCTGAATTAGAATTAAAAGAAAAGATTTTAAAAAGAGAAGAATTGGAAAAGCAAAGAAAAGAAGAGTTAGGTGAGTTTTATGTTCCTTTAATTCCCATAGGAGAAGAAAGGGAAAAGAAATCAGTCGAAGTTAAAGCATTGTATGCAACAGGACACACAGCAGGCAATGAATTAAATAAGGAAAACATTGATGCATACGGTGCATATATTAAAGCATTGTCTGAAAATGATACGATAAAGGCAAGAGAATTATTTGACAGTGCCGAAAAAGCTAATAAATTTGAGCGTATTATAGGAATAGCAGTTGCAACCGAAATTAACGGATTAGTTATAAATGTCAAAGATGATAATGGGTTTATAACTTATAAAAGCAATGTGGAAATTGTACAAAGAATGAATAAGGAAACCCCTATTCCTATAAAAGATGTTGAAAATATGCTTAAGGTTTTGAAGGAATATGATATATATACAATAGGCAGAATAGTTGCATTTAAAGATAAGAATTTTGCCGTTAAAAGCCAGGAGCATGCTATTCAGCTTAAATCAGGCGGAACATGGCTTGACCCTAACAGCGGCAATATACCATGGAT
>CAZCTI010000310.1:0-1570 GCA_964501385.1 uncultured Clostridia bacterium | reverse complement strand
GAAATTAGGATTAGCATCAAAAGTCCTTATAGGTTTGGCCATTGGTTTTGTCATAGGTCTTATAGTTCATTATTTACCAAAAGGCACTTTAAGGGATGATATTTTAATTAATGGTGTATTCCAGTTTGTTGGTCAGGTATTCCTAAGAGGAATAATGATGTGTGTTGTACCTTTGGTATTTGTTTCCTTAGTAAATGGTGCAGCAAGTATGGGTGACATCAAGAAGCTTGGAAAAGTTGGCGGAAAAACAATGGTATTTTACTTAGTAACCACAGCAGTAGCAATAGTAATAGGTTTAGGTATGGCGTTCATATTCAATCCAGGCATCGGATTAGATATGGGAGCTATAAGTACTGTTGAGGTTACTGCAAGTGAAGGTAAAGGATTAGCACAAGTTCTTTATGAAATGGTACCAAGAAACCCTATTCAAGCATTAGCTGAAGGCAATATGCTTCAAATTATTGTGTTTGCCATAATGACCGGTATAGCTTTAACATTGATTGGTGAAAAGGGCAAAAAGATTCTTGAATTATTTGAGCAATTTAATGAATTGGTAATGAAATTGGTCAGTATGGTTATGGTTTTAGCTCCTTTCGGGGTACTTTGTTTGGTAGCCAGAACCTTCGGGCAAGTAGGTGTTGCCGCGGTAGTTCCATTGATAAAATGTGTTGCTGCAGTTTATATAGCATTAGCTATACATTTAGTAGTTGTATATGGCGGTATGCTAAAAAGTCTATCAAGTTTGTCTCCGGTTAGGTTCTTTAAGAAAATATTCCCGGCAATGGCAATTGCATTCTCTACAGCAAGCAGCAGTGCTACATTACCTGTAACTATGGATTTGACTGTAAATAAGATAGGTGCTTCCAAAGATATATCATCATTTGCCCTTCCTTTAGGGGCTACGATAAATATGGATGGTACAGCCATTTATCAAGGGGTATCAGCTGTATTTATAGCACAGGTATATGGAATTGATGTAACACCAAGTATGGCTCTTATGATTGTATTGTCAGCTACCTTGGCATCTATTGGTACAGCAGGAGTGCCGGGAGCCGGTGCAATAATGCTGTCAATGGTTTTACAAACAGTAGGTTTGCCTCTTGAAGGTTTGGGACTGATATTGGGTATAGACAGATTATTTGACATGGGAAGAACTGCCATGAATATAACAGGAGACGCTGTTTGTACTACAATAATTTCAAAACAAGAAGGGGAATTCAACGAAGATATTTGGAATACTGATTTCGCAAAAGAAGAAGAAACAGTGTAATATTTTTTGCTTTGTCATCCTCAGTGAAAGCTAAAGCTCTCATGAATTAATCAGAAGTTCTATCTATTGCAATTTATATTGCACAATCTAATAAAATAATGATATAATCGGAGCTGGAAATCAGCTCCTTTTGTATACCTTTTATGACCTAACCCAATTTCTTCGATCCTTTGGAGAAGCAAAATAACCACCGGGGACGACCACTGGGGACGGTTCTCGGTGGTCATTGGGTTGTCCAGACGGGGTTTTGTCCAGCAAGAACCGTCCCCTATGGACTTGAAGGAGCAGATAAATTTATGA
>CAZCTI010000309.1:0-1578 GCA_964501385.1 uncultured Clostridia bacterium | reverse complement strand
CCCTGTCCTTTTCATTAAGCTTTACAACAGTTCTTTCAGTTATTAGCGGAATAAAACTTTTTACTCCAAGCTCAACATTTTGCTGTATAATTGTTTCCATTTTAGTTTGCTTTGGTATTCCCTGACAAAGAGTTATATTTATTTTTGTTTCATTGTTGGTCATAGTTTCTTCGATTATGGAACATATAATATCTTCTTTATTTATGGATACTATTTCTGCAATGTATTCCTTGCTTTCAGTTACAACAGAAATTTTATCCTCGATTTGAGCCCGAAGAATAGTTTTTAAATGCTTTGCATCGCCACCCTCTATTATAACTTTATTGTTGATTATATTCTCATCAGCACAAAAATATCTGAACATTATTTCCTCCTCCTTGAAATCATTTGGGCATTTTGGGGACGGACCTTTGAATTTTTAAGGTCCGTCCCCGGAGTTCCTATAGCTTTGCTGTAATGGAGACCCATTCTTCGCTTTCGTTTATTTCCATTATTTCAAATCCCAAACCTTCAAAATTATCAATTACATCCTGCAAGTATTTTTTAATTATGCCTGAAGCAATAACCAAGCCGCCCTTTTTCAAAAACTTTGGAAATGTTTCACTCATACCCATAATAATTTGTGCAATTATATTAACTGCAATCATATCATATTTGTTGTATCCGATTTTATCTTGTAAACTATTATCTTCAGTCACATCTGTGCAATAAACATTGAACCTATCATCATAAATATTGTTAAGCTCTGCATTTTCCTTTGCAATATGAACTGCATTCTCATCGATATCAACTCCCACACAACTCTTTGCCCCAAGAAGCAATGCCGCAATTGACAAAATTCCGCTGCCGCATCCCATATCAAGCACTTCCATATCTCTTTTTAAGTGCTTATTTATCTGCTCAATGCAAAGGCGTGTAGTGTGGTGCTGCCCTGTTCCAAAGCTCATACCCGGGTCAATTTCAAGAATAATTTTACCATCTGTTGGCTCATCGTACTGTTCCCAGGAAGGCTTAATTATTATTTTATCCGCCACAATAAATGGTTTAAAGTATTGCTTCCAGTTATTTGCCCAATCCTCATCATTTAATTCTTTTGTTTCAACCATAAGCCTTCCCAAGTCTATGTTAGAGTGTTCTTTCTTCAATTCATCAATAAATTCATAAATTTTATTAAGTTGTTCTCTTCCTTGGTCATTGTCTGCCAAATACACCTTAATGCAGCTTTCCTTATCCTTCATTTTAGCTAAATCTTCATCATAATAATCCCAATTCAATGTTTCATTATTCAAAAAATCCTCAAATACCCCTGCATCTTCAATTACGGCATCATTGATGCCAAGTTTAATCATTGCTCCGTTAATTATTTCTAATCCGTTTGTTGTTGTATAAATGGAAACCTCTGTCCAGTTCATTTTATCCTCCGTAAATTACTTTGCTATTCTTCTACTACCACTTCATAAGTTATTGGTACTGCCTTTTCAAGCATTGCCGTTACACCGCAGTATTTTTCCATTGAAAGCTTAACTGCTCTTTCAACTTTATCATATGGTACATTTTTTCCCTTAAATTTATAAATTA
>CAZCTI010000308.1:0-1581 GCA_964501385.1 uncultured Clostridia bacterium | reverse complement strand
ATTTGATTGCCTAATAAATCTAATTTAACATTATTTTTCTTAGCCTCTTCTTCTAAAAAATTTATCTGTTCTAAGGACATAGCCATTATATCTTCTGCGGCTTGTTTAGCAGTCCTTGCATCTTTTCTTGCATCTTTAACCTGTGCAATTCCATCATCAATTTTCCACATTTCTCTGCTATTTTCTGTTGCAATTCTTACAGCATCATCTATAGATAACTTAAGTGGCTCAATCTCAACCTCAGTTTCTTCATTTATATCAGTTTCTATAATTTCCATTGTATTTTGAATTTCCGTTACTCCATCTGTTGCACCCACGCTTATTGTGCTCAACATTAACAATATAGCTAATAATAAAGATATTTTCCTTTTCATTTTTTCCCTCCTGATTTGTGCTTCTATTTTATACCCAATCCATTATACAGTAAATCAAAAATTACATCATTTTCTTTAATTTCATATTCCTTATTATGTGATTTTAATCTTAAATATTCACTCATAGTACCAACTATCACACAGGCAAGAATTTCTGATTGAATGTTTTTTATAACAACGCCTTCTTCCTTGCCCTGCTCTATTATATTTGATATTAAACTATACATTTCAGATATTTTTCCTATTATTGTTTTGACGGTCTTTTCAGATATAATGTTCTTGTTAGATAGTATATTATCTATTGACATATTTGCAATTTCTGATTCCATTTTTAACTTTCCATTAAATAAAATCAACAATTTTTCTTTAAATGTATTATCCATGTTACTTACATATTTTACACTATCAATTATTAAATCAACATATTCAATACATGCTTCATCAAATATATCCTGTTTATTTTTAAAATACTCATACAAAGTGCCCTTACCGACACCTGCAGCTGTTGCAATATCTTCCATTTTTGTATTATGAAACCCTTTATCCTTAAATAAAGATCTGGCAGAATTTAATATATCCTGCTGCTTTTGATTTTTCTCAGCCATGTAACACCTCCTGCTTCACCTACTGTATTTGCTCTGTAATTTCTTTTTTGTTTTTCTTCTTTTTGAAAAACTCTGATATATCATCAAATATAGTGTACATAACAGGAACTATTATTAATGTTAAAACAGTTGACAAGGATAATCCTCCGATTACCACAACACCCATGGACTGAGTAAGCTCTGCTCCTTCACCCATACCAAGAGACATGGGTACTAATCCTAATATGGTTGTAAGTGCTGTCATCATGATTGGACGTATTCTGATTGGTCCTGCTTTCATTATTGCAGCAGTCCTGTCCTCGCCTCTCTTTCGTCTAATGTTAATATAATCAATCAAGACTATGGCATTATTTACAACAACACCCACTAAAATGATTAACCCAATTATACCTATTACATTTAGAGGCAGTCCTGTGACAAACAGTGCTATGAAACCTCCGGATAATGCAAGGGGTACTGAAAACATAATAGACAGCGGTTGAATCAATGACTCAAACTGGGCTGCAATAATCATATAAACCAAAGCAATTGCCATAATCATTACTAATCCTAAGTCTGTAAAAGTTTCCTGTATCTGCTCTATTTCTCCGCCAAATGTATAA
>CAZCTI010000307.1:0-1581 GCA_964501385.1 uncultured Clostridia bacterium | reverse complement strand
CTGTAGACTCCACTCATTGCTAAACCTGCTGTAGTAAGTGCACTTACGGTACCTGCAATATTTCTTTTGGCACAGGGTACCTCAACTAAGCCTGCTACAGGGTCACAAACTAAACCTAATACATTTTTAATTACTATGGCTGCTGCCGATAAGGCTTGCTCGGAAGTTCCACCCATCATTTCGACAACTGCTGCTGATGCCATTGCTGCTGCTGAACCACATTCTGCCTGACATCCTCCTTCTGCACCGGCTAAGGTTGCATTTTTTGCAATTATGATTCCTACACCTGCAGCTGTAAATAAGGCATTAATCATTTCATCTTCTGTTTTATTTAATTTTTCTCCTGCTGATAAAACAACTGCAGGCAAAATTCCACAGGAGCCTGCTGTGGGGCATGCTACAATTCTACCCATTGCAGCATTTACTTCAGAGGATGATAAAGCCCTTGCCATTGCCTTGTTCATAAAATCTCCCGTTAAGGTTCTTTCTTTGTCTACATATTGTTTTATTTTATAAGCATCTCCTCCGATTAACCCGCTTACTGACTTTACTTGGTTTTCTTGTGCATAGATAGAGGAATTCATCATAACATGAAGGGTGCTTCTCATTTTTTCAATTACTGTTTCACGATTACTTTCACCTTTTTCTATTTCTTCCTGTATGGTATACTCCCAGATGGTAATGTTTTTTTCATTGCATATTTCTATTAATTCTTTTCCTGTTGAAACAAACATCAAATTACTCCTTCCACTATGGGGTTGATAAATTTCACATTATCAATTTCACCGATTTTCTTAATTCTTTTCATTGCTTCTTCTGTAATTATGCTGTCTGTTTCTAATGCCATTTTTGCCATTTTTCCTTTTTCGTTTCTATAAACACGCATATTGGCAATATTAATATTTTCTTCATATAAAATAGAAGAAATCTTTGAAATTACTCCCGGTAAATCTTTGTAGCGAGTGAGAAGCGTAGGACGCTCTCCTGTAAATTCGACAGCTTGACCGTCAATATCAAAAATAAATATATTTCCGCCACCGATGGATGAGCCGGTTACCATGGCAACACTGCCATCCTCTTTTGTTATGATAAATTTAACCGTGTTCGGATGGACATCACCTAAGTCTGACGGGGTAAATATAAATTCTATTCCCAAATCTTTAGCTATTTCAAAGGATCTTTTTAAATTGTCATCCCAAGGCTCCATATTAAGAATTCCTGCAACCAATGCCTTGTCCGTTCCATGTCCTTTATAAGTTTCTGAAAATGAGCCGTGAAGCAAAAATTCTACTTTAACAATGTTACTGCCTGCAATAGTAGCTGCAACCTTGGCAAGTCTTGCGGCTCCTGCGGTATGCGAGCTTGAAGGTCCTATCATAATAGGTCCAATTATATCAAAAGCACTGTAATTACGCATATAAACTCCTTACTTCAAATCTTTGAATGTTTTCGCTGCGTGTTTTAATTTTTCAACTATGGGTAAATTGTAAGGGCATTTTCTTTCACACTTACGGCAACGCACACAATCATCTGCCTTAGATGATAATTGGTTATATTTAAGCTTGCCGTATTCAGGCATAT
>CAZCTI010000306.1:0-1588 GCA_964501385.1 uncultured Clostridia bacterium | reverse complement strand
ATTAAACTTTTGCCCGGAAACGGCATTCCTCTTTCAATTCCAACCCTGTCAGCAGCGGCAACATAAATTCCGTTACTGTGTGCTGCAGCCATGGCTAAAACAGGTCCGAAATTTTTCATATTGTCAGGCAATGAATCAATTTGCACCCAGTTAGTAGGAATACAAACTATATCAGCTCCTTGTGCTGCGAGAATTCTAAATGTTTCAGGAAACCACATATCATAGCATATTACAATTCCAATTCTGCCAATAGGTGTATTAAATACCGGAAGCCCAAGGTTGCCAGGCTCAAACCACAAAAATTCTTCCTCCCACAAATGAAGCTTTCTGTATTTTCCAATCAATCCTTCCGGCCCAACCAATACAGCAGAATTATATAAATTATTTCCTTCAATTTCAGTAATTCCTGAAACTATGTATACACCTCTGTCCTTTGCAACCTTTTCCCATGCCTTAACACTTTTACTGCCTTCTAAATTTTCTGCCAAGCTGAATGCTTCTTCCCTGTTGTCAAAATTATATCCTGAATTAGCCATTTCAGGCATTACTACTAATACTGCTCCATTATCTGCAGCCTCATTAATCATATTAACTGACTTTTCGATATTTGCTTCAATGCTGCCGATAGTTACATCCATCTGCAAACAAGCTACTTTAACATCCAAAGATTTTCTTTTTACTATTCTATCCGCCATAATTACCTCCAATTAAAAGTTAGTAATAAATAATTTTAATACTATTATATATCAGTTCATCGTAACTTTCCATACCAATTACACGTCATTAATTACCTGACATATAATATTGTAAATAATGAAAGGTGGTATCATAAGGCAGGATAGTATGAGAGAATTAAGAGATTTAAATAAACAAAAGCATATTGCATTGATAGAAAGCGGTCATTTTGAAGAGTAATCAAAATGACCGCTAATATGTACACACTGTCCGGTTATATTTTTTGTTTATTGCTGAAAAAATCTTTTTTCAAGCTGACAACAGTTCCACTTAAGAATATAAGACCTATTAAGTTTGGTATTGCCATTAATCCGTTTGCAGTATCAGCTAAATCCCAAACAAATTCCAGTCCACCGATAGAACCGATAACAATGAATAAAATCCACAAATATCTAATTGGTTTTATAACTCCTTGTCCAAACAAGTATTCTCCTGCTCTTTCACAATAAAAGTTAACTGTTATCAAACATGAATACCCAAATAATAAAACAGAGCCTAAAACAATGTAGCTTCCTATATTGCCTGGCAAAGTTGAATTAAATGCTCTCATTGTAAGTGCAACCCCGGATACTCCAGTTGTCCATTCTCCCGATATAACTATAGGTAGAGCAGTCATTGTACATATTAACATAGTATCTATAAAAACTTCTGCAACACCCCAAATAGATTGTTCGATAGGGTGGTTAACTTGGGCACTACTATGCAGTATAGGTGAACTTCCCATACCGGCTTCATTGGAGAACAAACCTCTTGCTATACCCATTTTAACCATTTGACCAAATGTTGCACCAACAAATCCACCTGTTGCTGCTATTGGTTTGAATGCACTTGAGAAAATTAAAGCAAAGGCTCC
>CAZCTI010000305.1:0-1605 GCA_964501385.1 uncultured Clostridia bacterium | reverse complement strand
GTGTCATTCTGAGGGCTTTAGCCCGAAGAATCTCATCTTTTAAAACCTGGGATCTTTCGCTATCGCTCAGGATGACATAATACACTTTATAGAAGGTCATATATGGAAATAGTATTAAAAGAAAATGAAAAAATAGAAGATTTACAGTGCAAAGGCTTAAAAATCATTCAAAATAAAAAATGGTTTTGTTTTGGAATGGATGCTGTTCTTTTGGCAAATTACTGCGATATAAAAAATAATTCCAAAATTGTTGATTTGGGTACCGGTACCGGTATAATACCTATACTTTTAAGCGGAAAAAGAAATTATTCCAAAGCATATGGAATTGAAATTCAGGCTGAAGTTGCAGAAATGGCAGAAAGAAGCGTAATGTTAAATAACCTTCAGGAAAAAATAGAAATTCTTAATATAGACTTGAAAAATTCATTGAATTATTTAGAGGCTAATTCTTTTGATGCGGTTATTTCAAATCCGCCATATAAACTTAATAACAGCGGAATAATTAATCCTGATGATAAAAAGGCAATTTCAAGACATGAAATTATGTGCTCATTGGAGGATGTTGTATCAACAGCTTCGCAATTGTTAAAGCAATATGGTAGATTCTATATGGTTCACCGTCCTGACAGATTAGCGGATATAATTTGTCTATTAAGGAAGTACCGTTTAGAGCCGAAGCAAATTCGATTTGTTCATCCAAGAGCTAAAGCTAAACCAAATATGATATTAATTCGTGCATCTAAAAACGGAAATCCTGAGCTAAAATTTGATGCTCCCCTTTATATTTATGATGATGACGGGAATTATACAGAGGATGTGTACAAAATTTATGAGATCCTTCGCTGACGCTCAGGATGACATGTTGTCATTCTGAAGGTGCAGCCTGAAGAATCTCATTTTTTGAAATTATTTTTTAATCTTAATTTTATCAATAGGATGTACGGCAGGTCCTTCTAAAATATTTCCTTTTATATCAAATCGAGAGCCGTGACATGGGCAATCCCATGTTTTTTCAGCTTCATTAAATGATAGTGCACATTTTAGATGGGAGCATACAGGATTAATGCAGAAATATTCTCCTGCTTCGTTTTTATATACCCCTACCTTTTTTCCGTTGTAGTTAATAATTTTTCCTTCTCCTGGTTCAACATCTGAAATTTCTTCAGAATCTGAAGTTAATCTGTTTAGAAATCCTAAGGCGATACTTTTCACAGATGATACGAATTCTTTAGCTGATTGTACAGGAGTAAATCTTGCGGGATTGAAAATCCCTGAATAATCATCTTCCATACAAAGTATTTTGTTTCTTAAAATTAAAGCAGCAGCTGCAGAATTTGACATACCCCATTTTTTGTAACCTGTAGCTACGTAAAAGTTTTCAATACTTGATGTATATCTTCCTATATAAGGGATTTTATCATATGTCATACAATCTTGAGTAGACCATTTAGACACTATTTGTGGGTTTTTAAAATTGCTGTTAAGAAACATTTCCAATTCATTATATGATTTATTTTCATCGTCTTTTTCACCGGAGCGGTGATTACCTCCTGCAAGAATCAACAAATTTTCCTTATCCGTAAAATGATATCTCATAGAATAAAC
>CAZCTI010000304.1:0-1608 GCA_964501385.1 uncultured Clostridia bacterium | reverse complement strand
CGTGTTTGGCTATAAATAAGCCTATTCAGGTTATAGGTGCTGAACATTTTTGTGAATATCATCATAAATGGACATGCTCTGCTGCTCCTATTCATAATAACAGGGGAAAAATAATCGGCTGCTTTGACTTATCAGGACGTGCTGAGGATGTGCAGACCCACACATATGGTATAGCTGTATCAAGTGCAAATTGTATTGAAAAACAGCTAATGGTTTTAGAATCACTTGAATTTCTTAATACAACCATGAATTCAATAATTGAAGGAATTATGGTTATTGATTATGATTTAAAAGTTATTAAAGTTAATGATAAATTACTTGATATATTTCAAATGGATGAAAAAGGTATTTACAATATTGATATAAAAAGAATATTTGATGGAGTAGATATTGAAAATATAGTATTAAATAATAAGCAAAAAATGAGTCTCCCTGATACGACAATATCCATAGACAATAAAAAAATTGAATGCTCACTGAATATTTCTCCTATAATTATAAATGATCAGGTTGCAGGGGCTGTAATGCTTATGAAAGAAGCAAAACAGGTAAGAAAGGAAGTAAGTAAATTAGCAGGATTTAATGCTAATTATACTTTTGACAGTATAATAACTGTTGATGGCAGAATGAATGAACTTATTAATACTGCAAAAAAAATCTCCAAAACAAACTGCTCTGTATTAATAGAGGGAGAAAGCGGCACTGGCAAAGAATTGTATGCTCAGTCAATACATAATGAAAGTTTAAGAAATAAGGGTCCATTTATTGCAATAAATTGCTCGGCAATTCCAAAAGAATTATTTGAAAGCGAACTATTTGGATATGAAAGCGGCTCATTCACAGGAGCTGTTAAAGGAGGACGACCGGGGAAATTTGAACTTGCAAACGGAGGAACCATATTCTTAGATGAAATAGGGGAAATTCCATTAGAAGTACAGCCAAAGCTTTTAAGGGTATTAGATAATAATAAGGTTATTAGGATAGGTGGTACCCACGAAAGGGAATTAGATGTAAGGATTATATCAGCAACTAACAGAAACCTGAAGGATGAAGTTTCAAAAGGCTCTTTCAGACAGGATTTATATTTCAGGCTTAATGTTATTAATTTAAAAATTCCACCACTTAGAAAACGGAAAAATGATATAATTCAATTAGCAAGGTATTTTTTGAACAGTCTTAATGAAGAAAACATGCATTTAAACAAAAAATTCACAGTAGAATTTGAGGAACAATTATTATCTCAAGAGTGGAGCGGAAATGTGAGAGAGCTCAAAAACATTGTACAAAGGGCTTATTATATGGCAGATAAAGATTTAATATACCCTGCATATCCTGGAGTTTCAATAGTTAATATTGTTGAAGAAAGTAAGGAAGAAGTTATGACGCAGCCCTTAAACTTTAAAGATATTGAAAGGGATAGTATACTAAGAGCCCTTGCTGCCAATAAAGGCAATGTTATAGAGGCTGCAGAAGATTTACATATTAGTAAGGCAACGATTTATAGGAAAATAAAAAAGTATTCTATTGATTTAAAAGAAATAAAGAAATTAGCTTAAATCTCAATTTTCTCAAATTGAGATTTATTTTTTTCTTAAACTCAAAATGATA
>CAZCTI010000303.1:0-1610 GCA_964501385.1 uncultured Clostridia bacterium | reverse complement strand
TAATTAGTAAATTATCGAGTATATACTCTGAGTACAAGATTTTTCCGTTGAGTACATTTCATCAGTCTACACCATTAAGAGTTTTCCAAGCGGTGTTTCCTGAGAATTACTATAAAAAAGATATGGATATCTTTTTAATGTAACATGATTATAACAAAATTCGAAGAGGTGCTGATTTACCTTGGTGGGGTGAAAATTATTTTAAAAATGGTAAGTATAAGAAAACAAATGCCATGATAGTTTCCCAAGATTCATTATCAGGTGATTCCAGAAGTGTTGCATTTTATGCACATGTAAATGCAAGAACTAAAAAATGAAGAAGAGTATAAGAACTTTTACAGTAAGTTACATAAAGAATACCAAAAATTTGGGTATGGTAATTGGTCTTTTGTGTGATGTTAGAAAAAACCCTTTAAGCCGCAAATTTGGTTTTTCGAAAAAAAAACTTAAACATATTACGGAAACTGTTGGGATTAAATATGTTCATATCCCGGAACTTGGGATTGAATCAGATAAACGTTATTAGCTTGATACCATGGAGGATTATAAATGCTTATTTAAAGAATATGCAAAAACCCTTCCGAATTTTGATATACAGTTTGATAATTTATACTCTCTATTGAATTCAAATGTCCGCATAGCGATAATGTGTTTTGAGAAAGAGCCTGAGATGTGCCATCGACATGTTATTAAGGATTACTTATCTAACATGTACACGATAAGGAGTGCTGATTTATAATGTTTGAGAAAAAAGAGTTTTTATTACTGTAAAGACTTATCCTACTATCTTAGAAAAATACTCAGAGCTTGTTTGTACTGCAGGTGTCCTATTCAGGTAAAGAATCTAAATTAATGATTGAGGACTGGGAACGGTAAAGATTTTCTTGAATCTATGGATGTCAAATGATATAATAATATATGTGGTGAAATACATTTTCAATGCATAATAGTATTTTTTTATCTATATATATAAATTTTAGTAGGGAGTGAAGAGTTATGATGTACCCTTTTATGACGTTAGAAGATAATACGGAAATAGTTCATTCAGAAGCATTTATTGCGGAAGGAAAAGAGATGGTTAAAGTATATATAGAAAAACCTATAGATGGAGGTTTCCAATCAGCAGAGTGCTATTTACCGGATTATAAGTGGAAGAATATAGTAGGTTTTAATGATGCAGATATTGCTAAGTTTCAAGAGTTTTTAGAATCAACAGCACACATTATTATTAGGTTTGCAAGAGAGGGAGGATTTGATAATGCCACAAGTTTTTAGAATTGGTGCATATGTAGTATATTTTTGGGCAAATGAACAAGAACCATTGGAGCCGATTCATGTACATGTGTGCAAAGGTGTACCTTCTAAAAATGCCACAAAAATATGGATAACTAAAAGCGGTAAATGTCTGTTGTGCAATAATTATTCGATGATTCCGTCAAAAACATTAATGGATATTATGGATATTATAGAGGCAAGGAGTAACGAGGTTATTGATAAATGGTATTCTTTTTTTGGAGGAATACGTTTTTACTGCTAAATGGCAGTTGCGAGAAAAATTAGTATCATTTGCTTAATAGTTTTAAAAAGTATATAAGTATAAAGATTTTGAA
>CAZCTI010000302.1:0-1627 GCA_964501385.1 uncultured Clostridia bacterium | reverse complement strand
GACTAAATGCCTTTTCAGCCTGATAATCAGTATAGCCGCCATTATACTCAACTACCGTTCCATTCCCCGGCAGCTCCAATATTGTATTTACCACCTTATCCAAAAAATATCTGTCATGAGATACAGTTATAACAGCTCCGTCAAATGTTTCCAGATAATCTTCCAATATAGTCAATGTTTGAATGTCTAAATCATTGGTAGGCTCATCAAGAAGTAAAATATTCGGTGCTTTCATTAAAATGCTTAATAAAAACAACCTCCTTCTTTCACCACCTGACAATCTGCTTACAGTATTGTATTGCAACTCAGGTGTAAATAAGAACTTTTCAAGCATTTGAGCTGCAGTAATTTTCCCTTCTGTAGTATTTACAATTTCAGCAATATTTTTAATATAATCTATAACTCTCAAGGATTCATCAACATCATCCGATTCCTGTGAAAAATAACCCAACTTAACTGTGCCGCCAATATCTACATACCCGCTATCAGGCTTAATTCTTCCGGCAATTATATTTAATAATGTTGTCTTGCCAACCCCGTTATAACCTACTATTCCAACTCTTGCATCTCTCAAAACAGTATATTCAAAATTATCAATTAATTTTTTATTATAAAATGATTTTGAAATATTCTTAATTTCGATGGTTTTCTTGCCAAGTCTCGAAGATACTGAGCTTAATTGCAGCTTTTCATCAACCTCAGCATTGAGCTGATTTTTTAATTTTTCAAATTCCTGTATTCTTCCTTTAGCTTTAGTGCTTCTTGCTCTAGCCCCTCTCTGAATCCAGGCAAGTTCTTTTTTATATAATGTTTGTTTTTTTCTTTCGGTACTCAATTCCATTTCTTCTCGTAAAGATTTTAATTCTAAAAACTTTGAATAATTTCCTTCATATATATATAAATTCCCCTTATCAAGCTCCACAATCTTATTGCACACTCTGTCCAAAAAGTATCGGTCATGGGTTACCATCAGCAAAGCTCCGGTAAATCTTAATAAATAGTTCTCCAACCAAATTATCATATCATTATCTAAGTGATTTGTAGGCTCATCCAATATCAGCATTTCACAAGGATTAATCAGTGCACTTGCTATCGCAACTCTTTTTCTTTGCCCAACAGAAAGTAAACTCATTTTTTTATCAAATTCAGATATACCCAATTTGTTAAGTATTGTTTTTGCTTCATATTCCATGAGAGCTTTTGTCTCATTGTCAGTATTTATAAAAACTTGTTCTAAGACTGTTGCATCTTCATTGAATTTCGGTACCTGCGGCAGGCAGCTTATTTTTACGCTTTTACCTTTGACTATCTCTCCACTGTCAGGATACTCTGTCTGTGAAGCAATTTTAAGTAATGTAGATTTTCCGGTGCCATTGACACCAACAATACCTACTTTATCATTATCATTTATATATAAATTAATGTTATCTAATAGCGTTTTTTCACCAAAGCTTTTAGAAATATTGTCTAATGTTAATATCATATTTTTATCCTTTTCTTTTAAAAACTTAATTGAATTATATCATATATACGTTAAAATATAAAAACATATTTATTGCTTTATAACACAATTTACATGCATTTATGTATGAAAAATTCGGAATTGTCTTAATATGTGTTGAGTTAG
>CAZCTI010000301.1:0-1635 GCA_964501385.1 uncultured Clostridia bacterium | reverse complement strand
GAGACGGTTGTATCTCTCTCCCACAAAAAAGCAGACACACATATCAACATAAATGTAGAGTTTGGTGACGATAAAGGACAGATTCCTATTGATACGATAGTGAGAAAAGCTGAAGAATATAGAGTGGGTCAAAAAATCACTTATAAAATGATAATGGAGTATATAGAAAATAAATATGGTTTTAAAGTACATTCGGCATATATAGCGGAAGTAAAAAGAGATTTAGGATTGCCAATGTATGATGCGCCCAATGCAGTAGAGGAATTGAAACAGTCAAGAAAGCATCCGACACCGGAAAAGGTAGATGCCATTAAAGATGCTTTAAAACACTTTCAAGTAATTTAATACGGACTATGAAAACAAAAAGTTGTTTACTCTTTCAAGGTAGGCAACTTTTTTATATATAAAAACTTAATATCGTTCACTAATTGAAGTTGGTTTTTTAAAGAGCTGACTTCTTTTTTTATACCCAAAAACAAAGGAGGTCTGAAATTTGAACGCAAAAGTAATTTCCATCGTTAATCAAAAAGGTGGAGTTGGAAAAACAACCACCTGTGCGAACTTAGGTGTGGGATTAGCACAGGAAGGAAAGAAAGTCCTGCTCATAGACAGTGACCCTCAAGGCAGTCTGTCTATCAGTTTGGGACATTCACAGCCGGATACACTTTCGACAACCATTTCTACTATCATGGGAAAAATCATTACCGAAACTCCTATTGAGAACAGAGAGGGGATTTTAAGGCATGATGAGGGCATAGACCTACTTCCTGCCAATATAGAACTATCGGGAATGGAAGTGTCCCTCGTTAATACCATGAGCAGAGAGAGCATTTTAAAGCAGTATATTGATACGATAAGGAAACAGTACGATTTTATCCTGTTGGACTGTATGCCCTCGCTCGGTATGCTGACCGTCAATGCCCTTGCATCTGCTGACAGCCTGATTGTTCCTGTGCAAGCTCAATACTTGCCTGTTAAAGGACTGGAACAGCTTATGCAGACAATTTCTAAAGTAAGAAAACAGATAAATCCAAAGTTGAAAATTGACGGAATTCTTCTCACAATGGTGGATAATCGCACTAATTTTTCAAAGGACATCAGCACCTTACTGAGAGAAACTTACGGATCAAGCATTAAGGTATTTGCTACAGATATTCCCCATTCTGTTCGAGCTGCTGAAATCAGTGCAGAGGGAAAAAGCATTTTTGCCCATGACCCCAAAGGAAAGGTTGCAGAGGGATATAGAAATCTCACAAAGGAGGTGTTGAAAATTGAAAAGCTCCGCCAAAAACATAAAACTGACCTCGGTAGATGAACTGTTTTCCACTGAGGAAAGCAGAGCCGATGAAAATAGGGAAAAAATAGTGGAACTTCCATTAACGGAACTGTTTCCATTCAAGGATCACCCTTTCAAAGTAGTTGATGATGAAGCTATGTTTGATACAGTTGAAAGTGTAAAGAAATACGGTGTACTTGTACCGGCTATTGCCCGACCTCGTGAAGAGGGAGGTTATGAAATTGTGGCAGGACATCGAAGACACAGAGCAAGTGAGCTTGCAGGAAGAGAAACCTTGCCTGTGATAGTCCGTAACCTTGACGATGATGAAGCTGTTATTATTATGGTTGACAGCAATT
>CAZCTI010000300.1:0-1635 GCA_964501385.1 uncultured Clostridia bacterium | reverse complement strand
AGTATAATAGAAACGAGGTGAAAAGATGGCAAGATATACTGGACCTGTTTGCAGATTATGCAGAAGAGAAGGTTTAAAGTTATATTTAAAAGGTGATAGATGTTATACTGACAAATGCTCCATAGGCAGAAGAAACTATGCTCCCGGACAACATGGTCAAAATAACAAGAAATTAACTAACTACGGAACTCAGTTAAGAGAAAAACAAAAGGTTAGAAAATATTACGGTGTTTTAGAGGGACAATTTGCTGAATATTTCAATATTGCAGAAAAAATGTCCGGAAAAACAGGTGATAATTTGTTGAAATTGTTAGAGCTAAGATTTGATAATGTTATTTACAGATTAGGCTTTGCAAGCTCAAGACCTGAAGCAAGACAATTGGTAGTTCATGGTCATTTTACAGTTAATGGCAAGAAAGCTGATATTCCATCAATGATTTTACAAGTTGGAGATGAAATAAAAGTTAAAGAAAAGAGCCAAAGTTCTGATAAATTTAAGGCTTTAGTTGAAGACCACAAGAAAACTGCACCACAATGGCTGCAGGTTGAACCTGAAAATTTCACAGGAAGAATAATTGCTGAACCAGCTAAAGAAGATATCGAAATACCAATAGAAGAGCATATGATTGTCGAGTTCTACTCCAAGTAATAGAGCACTTAAGAATTATTACCCTCGACAAACAAAAAAAATAAGGAGGGTTGGGATGATTGAAATAGAAAAACCAAATATATCGTTAAATGAAAAGAATGACAATAATACCTATGGTAAAATAGTGGTTGAACCGCTGGAAAGAGGCTATGGGACAACAATTGGCAATTCACTTAGAAGAATACTTCTTTCATCGTTACCGGGAGCAGCTGTTACTTCAATAAACATTCAAGGAGTATTGCATGAATTTTCTACAATACCCGGTGTTAGAGAAGATGTAACAGAAATAATTCTTAATATTAAGAACTTAGCTGCTAAAATGAATGTTCAAGGACCAGTGCAGCTATTAATAGATGCAAAAGGTCCCAAAGAGGTTACAGCAGCAGATATAATTACAGGCGGAGACGTTGATATTATTAATGAAGATTTGCATATTGCATCTCTTGAGGAAGGCTCTGAACTAATTATAGAAATGGAAATGGAACAGGGAAGAGGATATGCAGTAGCAGAAAGAAATAAAAAGGATAGCCAGGCTATTGGTGTTATTCCCATTGATTCAATTTATACACCTGTAAAAAAGGTAAACTTTACGGTTGAAGATACAAGAGTGGGGAATAGAACAGATTTTGACAAGTTGACTCTTGAAATCTGGACTAATGGTACAATAGAACCTGAGGAAGCAGTTTCTTTAGGTGCTAAAATATTAAATGAACATCTAAACTTATTCATATCATTGACAGAACATGTAAATGACGTGGAAATCATGGTAGAAAAAGAAGAAGATGAAAAAGAAAAAGTTTTAGAAATGACAATAGAGGAACTTGATTTGTCGGTGAGATCTTACAATTGTCTAAAGAGAGCAGGAATAAACTCTGTTGAGGAGCTTACTTACAAAACTGAAGAAGATATGATGAAAGTAAGAAACCTTGGCAAGAAATCTTTGGATGAAGTATCTAAGAAACTTGAAGAATTAGGATTATCTCTAA
>CAZCTI010000299.1:0-1638 GCA_964501385.1 uncultured Clostridia bacterium | reverse complement strand
CCCTTTGCTATGGTAGCTGCCCTTATAATAAGCTGTACTGCTTCTTGGATTGTCATGAAATATCTTGTGATTTCCTCATGAGTTACGGTTACGGGACCTCCGGATTTAATTTGCTCCACAAAGAGAGGTATAACAGAGCCGTTACTTCCTAACACATTACCAAAGCGAACTGCCACATAGTCTGTCTTACTCTTTTTATCAAAGCACTGAATAATCATTTCGCATACTCTTTTGGTAGCTCCCATTATATTTGTTGGGTTAACTGCTTTGTCTGTTGATATTTGAATAAATTTTTCAACCTTGTATCTGTCTGACATAATTGCAAGATTCAATGTGCCTATAATATTGTTTTTGATTGATTCTTCGGGGTTTTTTTCCATCAAGGGAACATGCTTGTGAGCTGCTGCATGAAATACTACATCTATATTCCTTGAAGAAAATATTTTTTCTAACTTTACTTTATCTCTTATGGAAGCTATTTCTACTTCCATATCTAAGTTGTGTCCATAAGTCCTTATAAGCTCCTGCTGAAGTTCATATGCATTATTTTCATATATATCCATAATAATTAAATGTTTTGGATTGTTTCTTGCAATTTGTCTGCAAAGCTCTGAACCAATGGAGCCTCCCCCGCCGGTTACAAGTACTACTTTATTATTTATAAATTTATTAATCCATGAGCAATCAAGCATTATTTCTTCCCTGCCAAGAAGGTCTTCTACCTGCACATCTCTTAATTTACCTACTAAATTATTATCTGATTCATTTGTAATGAGACTGTATATTTCAGGTAAAATTTTTAGTTTACAGCCTGTTTTTGCACATATGTCCAAAATTCGTTTTTTATTTTCTTTATCAATAGATGGTATTGAAAGAATTATTTCTTCAATATTATATTTCTTTACCATTTCAATTATTGTGTTTGTATTTCCTACAACAGGAACATAATTAATCATTCTTCCTAATTTATTACCTTCATCATCAATGATACATTTTACTGAATAATTTTGAGGATTGTTTGCACATATTTCATTTAATATCATTAATGTTGCTTGTCCGGCACCGATTATCATAGTATTTATTTCTTTTGTATGTAAAATTCTTTTGCTGCCCTTGCTTCCAATTATTAAAACTGCCCGGTATACGATTCTGATTCCTATTGACATCATTACTGAAAATGCTAATGCAATTGGATATGCATAGTAAAATACAGTAATATTAAATAATTTCGTCACTGCAAAAAATAATATATTTGCTAATATTGATGCTTTAAGACAGCGGAAAATATCCTCTATCCCTGAATATCTCCACATATATTTGTACACTTTAAGGAAATAAAATGTAAAATAATAGATAGCTACATAAATTATGATAGAATTTTTAATTACTGTGATTTTTACTGGATGCATTCCTGTTACTGCATAAGGTAGTATGTAAGAAACAATTGCTATGAATACATCGATTAATGCAGGAATGTATTTCCGATATTTATTTATAATTGCATAAGACTTTAGATAAACATTCATTTTCCTGGCCCCCCAAGTTTCTTATATCTTTAGTCAAAAAAATTTGACAATACATTTCTCTTTGGCTGAAATTTATATCTGTCAAAATTTATATTGTGTATTATATTTAATT
>CAZCTI010000298.1:0-1650 GCA_964501385.1 uncultured Clostridia bacterium | reverse complement strand
AATAGATGTGCTTAAAGCAAGTATAAATGAATATAATACTGCTGTTGCAGAACTTAAAGGGGCACTTACAAGCTTAAACAAAAAAATAAACAATAGACGTTTATCTGAAGAACAGTGGAATGAAATACAAGCAATTAAGAGTGAAAAAGCAATGATGGTTGATGAATTACAAAAATCTGCAACAAGCATTGAGGTAGAATTAAAATCCATAGTAGTCAAAATGAAGGCTAAAAATGAGCTATTAATGCAAAAACAACAGTTAGATTATAAAATGTCTTTGTTAAGCGACTTAGAGAAGCTTTTTAGAGGGAAAAAATTTGTAGAATTTGTAGCAGCTAACCAGCTTAAATATGTGTCCATAGAAGCAAGCAAAAAGCTTAAAGAAATAACCGGCGGAACCTATGGGCTTGAAGTTGATGAGAACGGTAAGTTTTTAATTAGAGACTACAAAAACGGCGGAGCTCAAAGGGATGCCTCCACATTGTCGGGAGGAGAAACATTTGTTGCATCTTTAGCATTGGCTTTGGCGTTGTCATCACAAATACAACTTAAGGGAACTGCACCTCTTGAATTGTTTTTCCTTGATGAAGGTTTTGGCACTCTTGATGACAATTTGCTTGATATAGTAATGGATTCTCTTGAAAAAATTCATCATAATAAACTGTCAATAGGTATAATAAGCCATGTGGAATCCATAAAAAACAGAGTTCCCGTAAAATTAATGGTAGCTCCTGCAGTGGCAGGATTAGGGGGAAGTAAGGTAAGAATTGAAAGAAGTTAAAAATTATACAACATAATTATATCTAATATAGATTTAGGAGGATTTATTGAAAACATTATTCAAAAACGGGAACATCCGTACCATGGATGAAGTGTCAGTTGCTGATGCATTTGTAGTTGAGAACAATAAGTTTGTTTATGTAGGAACTGAAGCAGGGGCAAGAGAATATTTTAAAAACCAAAGATTCAAGGAAGTGGATTTAAATGGTCATTTTGTGTTGCCGGGCTTTAATGATTCACACATGCACTTTTTGCATTTTGCTAAAAGCTTGAAAAGCGTAAATTTAGTAGGTGTAAAAAGTATTGAAGAAATAAAAGAAAGAATTAAGAAAAATATAGAAAATAAAGAGCCTAATGATAAATCATGGATTGAGGGAGAGGGCTGGAACCAAGACTATTTTACAGGTGAAAAAAGATTCCCGAACAAATATGATTTAGATAGTGTAACTGGTGATATTCCTACAATTATAATGCGTGCTTGCTTCCATGTGGCAGTATTAAATTCTGCAGCACTTAAGATATCTGGTCTTTACAAAGAAACAGCAAAACAATATGGAGATTTAATTGAAACATTGCCAGATGGTGAGCCAAACGGTGTTATTAAAGAAGGATTATTATCAATTGTTAAAAACAGTATTTACGATCAGGATTTAGAAACAATAAAAAATATAATGGATGAAGCTCAATATTACGCATTTGCACAAGGATTAACTTCAATTCAAACAGATGATATAGGCTATACAACGGAAAGAGATTATAATATATTGTTTCAAGCATTGAGGGAATTGGATTTAGAAGGAAGGCTTAAAGTTCGAATAGGTCAACAATGCTCAATTCCAAATCCTGCCTTACTTAGAACATTTTTTGAAA
>CAZCTI010000297.1:0-1651 GCA_964501385.1 uncultured Clostridia bacterium | reverse complement strand
ATGATCCGTGTCCTTGTGGAAGCGGAAAAAAATATAAAAAGTGCTGTGGAGCAAAAGATGAGTAAATAATACTCTTGTCATTCTGAACCGCAGGTGAAGAATCTCAGAATTTAAAAGATGAGATCCTTCGCTACGCTCAGGATGACATATGAATAGTAAATAGTTTAAAAAGGAGATGATGAATTGACGGACTGGTATGAAATTACTGAAAGAGTTAAAAAGTTCAACGATATGCTAAATGAGGTAGGTGGTTCCCTTTGACTTGGAAAAGTTGAAGGAAGAAAATTTTACATTAGAATCACAGATGCAGGAGCCGGAATTTTGGAATGACCAGGAAAGAGCTCAGAAAGTATCGCAGAAATTAAAGCATAATAATAATCGAATAAATGAATTCTTAAGTTTAAAGCAACAGGTAGAGGAAATTGAACTATTAATTGAAATGATACATGAAGAAGAGGACGAAAGCCATGTGCCGGAACTTTTGGAAAATATGGATGTAACGGAAGCTCAATTGGAGGATGCAAGAATAGTTGCTCTTTTAAGCGGAGAATACGATGAAAATAACGCCATATTGTCCATACACGCAGGTGCAGGCGGCACGGAGGCACAGGACTGGGCAGACATGCTGTTTCGAATGTACACCCGTTGGATAGAATCAAAGGGCTATAATTTGACAATAGTTGACCTTATAACTGATACAGAAGCAGGAATAAAAAGTGTTACTTTGTTAGTGGAAGGAGAAAATGCTTACGGGTATCTGAAATCTGAAAAAGGAGTTCACAGACTTGTTAGAATATCTCCATTTGATTCAGCAAAAAAAAGGCATACATCCTTTGCATCAGTAGATGTAACTCCGGAAATGAACGATGATGATAATATAGAAATAAATGAGTCAGACTTAAAAATTGATACATACCGCTCAAGCGGTGCCGGAGGGCAGCATGTAAACACAACTGACTCAGCAATACGTATAACACATATTCCAACAGGCGTAGTGGTAGCTTGCCAAAATCAAAGGTCTCAGCACAGCAACAAAGAAACAGCAATGAAGATGCTGATATCAAAGCTTATAGATATAAGAAAGTTGGAAAATAAGGAAAAAATCGAGGATATTCAGGGAAAATACAATCAAATTGCATGGGGAAGCCAGATACGCTCCTATGTATTTCATCCTTACAGCATGGTTAAAGACCATCGCACCAACGCAGAAACAGGCAATGTACAATCAGTTATGGATGGAAACCTTGATATGTTTATGAACGAATACCTTAAAATGAAATCAAGAGAACGATAGGAACAATGGACATTGTTATACGCTTTGTCATCCTGAGCGTAAGCGAAGGATCTCGGGTTTTCAAGGAAGGGGGACACACCTCTGTAATAGGGATCGTCTTTGTGGTAAGAGGAATGTCCCCGTACTTGAGATTACGCAGTCTCAATCACCAATTTATTTGCTCCTAACGTCGCATAAATTGGGATTTCGTTGCGAATGACCTACCGCTATTTTTCAGAAAAAAGACTCTGAAAAATAGGGTTAGGGCATATTTCGGGCTAAAGCCCTCAGAATGACATTAAGAGAAATTGTAATCATTAAAAGGGAGAGAAGTATGATAGATATTAATAGAATTTTATGTAGTGAATTTAATTTAAA
>CAZCTI010000296.1:0-1661 GCA_964501385.1 uncultured Clostridia bacterium | reverse complement strand
CCCAAATTTATGATTTACTTATGGATATGGACTACGAAAAGTGGACATCCTTTATTATAAGCCAATTAAACGGCAAAAGAAAAATATTGGAAGCTGCCTGCGGCACAGGAAGTGTGACAAAACTATTAGCAGACAAAAATTATAAGGTTACTGCCTTTGACATGTCTGAGGAAATGCTTATGCGAGCTTATGAAAAGCTAAAAAGAAGTCCCATGGTACGGTTTTTAAATCAAAATATGGTTGACTTTCAAATAGAAGACAAATTTGAAGGGGCAATTTGCTGCTGTGACGGAATAAATTATCTTACCAAGGAAGAGGTAAGCTTATTTTTTGAAAGGATTTATCATCATTTAAGCGAAGGCTCCAAATTCATTTTTGACATGAGCACCCAATATAAATATGAAAAAATGTTTTGTGACACTTATGTTTATGATGACGGAGATATTTTTTATGTTTGGGAAAATGAGCCTTTTGACAATAAAACAGTAAATATCGAAATAAACTTCTTTATAAAGGATAAAATAGACAAATACACAAGGATTACTGAAGAACAAACTCAATATGTGCATACAACGAAAGAAATTATCAATATATTAAAGGATTCAGGATTTAAGGATATAGAAGTATTTGATGATTACAATGAAAAAGAGTATTCGGATGAATCTATGAGAGCAGTTTTTACGGCAACCAAACTTTAAGGATGAAAGGACAAAACAATGGACTACATGATAAGAGCAATGGATAAAAAACAAACATTCAGGCTTTTTGTGGCAAAGACAACGGCTACAGTTGAAGAAGCAAGACAGCACCACAATACAACTCCTACAGCATCAGCTGCCCTTGGCAGAACTTTAACTGCAGGTCTCATGATGGGTTACATGATGAAAAACGAAAAAGATAAATTGACAATTAATATAAACGGAGGAGGACCCATTGGTACTATTTTAGTTGTTTCCGACAATTCAGGTCATGTTAAGGGATATGTGGATAATCCAAATGTGGATTTGGAATTAAAGGAAAATGGCAAATTAAATGTAGGAGGAGCTGTTGGAACAGAGGGCAAACTAACTGTTATGATGGATATTGGAATGAAGGAGCCTTATGTGGGAAGCACCGATTTAGTAACGGGAGAAATAGGTGAAGATTTAGCATTTTATTATTATTTATCAGAACAGCAAAATACTGCAGTAGCATTAGGAGTTCTTGTAGACACTGATTACAGCATTAAATCTTCCGGTGGCTTCATGGTTCAAACACTTCCTTTCATTGAAGAAGAAGACCTTGAAAAGCTAGAAAATACTCTTAACAATCTAAAATCAGTGTCAGATTATTTTGATAACGACAAGGACGTAGAAGAAATAGCAAAAGAAATATTTTCTGATTTTGATATAGAAATAACCGACAAAATTCCGGTATCATTTAATTGTGACTGCTCGGAGGAAAGAATGGAGCAGGCATTGATTTCGGTAGGTAAAAAGGATTTAAAAGAAATAATCGAAGAAGACGGAAAAATCGAAGCGGTATGCCATTTCTGCAGCAAGAAGTATTTATTTGAAGGAGAAAAACTAAAAAATATTTTAAAATATATTGAAGCGTAAATGTAATAATGGCAATTTTCATGCGACTAATAGAAAAAAATAAACATATTAATATTACTATAA
>CAZCTI010000295.1:0-1664 GCA_964501385.1 uncultured Clostridia bacterium | reverse complement strand
CTTATGGATATGGACTACGAAAAGTGGACATCCTTTATAATGAACAAATTAAACGGAAAAAGAAAATTATTAGAGGCTGCCTGCGGCACAGGAAGCGTAACAAAGATATTAGCGGACAATAATTACAAGGTTACTGCCTTTGACCTGTCAGAGGACATGCTTATGCGAGCTTACGAAAAGCTAAAAAGAAGTCCCATGGTTCGGTTTTTAAATCAAAATATGGTTGATTTTAAAATAGATGATAAATTTGAAGGGGCAATTTGCTGCTGTGACGGAATAAATTATCTTACCAATGAAGAGGTAAGCTTATTTTTTAAAAGGGTATATCATCATTTAAACGAAGGCTCCAAATTCATTTTTGACATGAGCACTCAATACAAATATGAAAAAATGTTTTGTGATACCTATGTTTATGATGACGGAGATGTTTTTTATGTTTGGGAAAATGAGCTTACGGACAATAAAACAGTAAATATTGAAATAAACTTTTTTATTAAGGATAAAATAAATAAATATTCAAGGATTACTGAAGAACAAACTCAATATGTGCATACAACGAAAGAAATTATCAATATATTAAAGGATTCAGGATTTAAGGATATAGAAGTATTTGATGATTACAATGAAAAAGAGTATTCGGATGAATCTTTGAGAGCAGTTTTTTCTGCAATCAAACTTTAAAATGAAAGGACAAAATAATGGATTACATGATAAGAGCAATGGATAAAAAACAAACCTTCAGGCTTTTTGTAGCAAAGTCTACTAACACAGTTGAAGAAGCAAGACAGCACCACAATACAACGCCTACAGCTTCAGCTGCCCTTGGCAGAACTCTTACGGCAGGCCTCATGATGGGTTACATGATGAAAAATGAAAAAGATAAATTAACAATTAATATAAACGGAGGAGGACCTATTGGTACGATTTTAGTTGTTTGCGACAATTCAGGTCATGTGAAGGGATATGTTGATAATCCCAACGTTAACTTGGAATTAAAGGAAAACGGCAAATTAAACGTGGGAGGGGCTGTAGGAACACAAGGCAAGCTTACCGTTATGATGGATATTGGAATGAAGGAGCCTTATGTGGGAAGCACTGACTTAGTAACAGGAGAAATAGGAGAAGACTTAGCATATTATTATTATTTATCCGAACAGCAAAATACTGCTGTAGCATTGGGAGTTCTTGTTGATACTGATTACAGCATTAAATCTTCCGGGGGATTCATGGTTCAGACACTTCCGTTTATTGAAGAAGATGACCTTGAAAAGTTAGAAAACACTTTAAATAATTTAAAATCAGTGTCAGATTATTTCGATAATGACAAGGATGTAGAAGAAATTGCAAAAGAAATATTTTCTGATTTTGATATTGAAATAACCGATAAAATACCTGTATCTTTTAATTGCGACTGCTCGGAGGAAAGAATGGAGCAGGCACTGATTTCAGTGGGTAAAAAGGATTTAAAAGAAATAATCGAAGAAGACGGAAAAATAGAAACAGTATGCCACTTCTGCAGCAAAAAATATTTGTTTGAAGGAGAAAAGCTTAAAAATATTTTAAAATATATAGAAGATTAATACTAAGGGTATAGTCCTGTGTCATTCTGAATGTAGTGAAGAATCTTGTTTTTAAAGATGAGATCCTTCGCTTTGCTCAGGATG
>CAZCTI010000294.1:0-1678 GCA_964501385.1 uncultured Clostridia bacterium | reverse complement strand
CTAATACATTTGCATGCTTCATGTAAGCTGATAAACCTTTTAATCCGTAAGTAATCAGTTCTCTTAAACTTCTTATATCTTCATTTTCAGTAGCCAATATTCCAACGGTCTTTGCTTTTTCTTCCAACTCTGCATTCGTGTCTTTGGACCATACTGCTGCTTCCGTTAAATTTTCTGTATTTGATAACTGTTTTAACAAATCAGCCTTTACGTTTAAAGTCATTTTTACTCGGTCATAAAATACATCATTATCAAAGTTTGCATTAGTAATAGTTGTAAATAAGTTTAAAGTGATTAAATGGTCAACCTCAGCCGGTACTTCTTTCCCTTCATTTCGAAGTCTTGTTGTTATTTCAGATAATCCTTTTGATGTATAAATTAATAGGTCTTGTAGTCCTGCAGTTTCCGGTTTTTTACCGCATACCCCTGCTTTTGTACATCCCTTATTTCCTGCTGCTTCTTGACATTGATAGCAAAACATACTTTGTTCAACACTATTATTCATTAATTCTTTCCCCTTTCATTACCTTTATTTTTATTTTTAATTATCAGCTTAAGTTATTCAACATTTTTAATTATAAAGCACTATCCAAATCATTTCTGTAACATTTGTTACAAACTTAAAATGAAATAATAAAAATTTTCTCATAATTTATTTATACATATTGTCCTTTTTAAAACAATTAGAGGAATTGGGACACACCTTTGGCCAAGGGATAGTCTCTGCTGGCACAAGGAATGTCCCCAATTTGAGTTGACATTATATAATAATTATTGTATTGTTTATTTAATTTAAATAACCGAAAAATATTCAGGAGGAAATATGGATTTTAAATACGGAAAAAACAGAATTTATTTAGAGAATGAAAATGGGGAATGCATTGCAGAAGTAACATTTCCCCAAATATCTGAAAATGAAGTTAACATAAATCATACTTTTGTAGATCGTTGTCTCAGGGGTCAGGGAATAGCTGATAAATTAGTTAGAGAATTGGCTGTTCACTTGAGAAAAAACAACAAAAAAGCTATATCAACATGTTCTTATGCAGTAGATTGGTTTGAAAACCATCCGGAATATGATGATGTGTGCAAATAAACATACTTGGAAACCCCTATGAACAACTTATAGATGCAAAATGTGTTACTAAAAATACTAAAAATATTTTTTAATTTTGAAAAAAACTCTTTACATTTATAAAGATTTATGTTAATGTGTAAAAAATGATAAATGCCGTGATAAGGAATAGTAGATATACAAGTTTTTTTACAGAGAGTGCATGGTGGTGGAAATGCATAGAAACCTATATTGAACACACCTTTGAGCAAATGGATGAAATTATAGTAGTCTTATTCGGAGATGCCACCGTTACAGGGCAAAAGTATGATAGTACTTAATGAGGCTGATATTGCGAAGTATCAGCAAAATGAGGTGGAACCACGTGAATTACTCTCGTCCTCTAGGAAATCCCTAGGACGAGAGTTTTTTTATGCCCTAACCCCATATGTTCGAGCGATAGCGAAGAACAGATGGTTGGTAGGTCAAACGCAACGAGTTCCCAATTTATTACGACCATTAAGATAAAGGGAGTAAATAAATTGGTGAAGGTCGACTGCAATATTTATTTTAAAATTAAAGGAGAATGGAAAAATGAAAAAAAATGTATTTAAAATGATTAAA
>CAZCTI010000293.1:0-1694 GCA_964501385.1 uncultured Clostridia bacterium | reverse complement strand
ACGATGTTATATTGAAAAGTAATTATACTTTCTCAATCTGATCATAATCAAGTTCAATAAGAGTTTCTCTCCCGAACATTGACACAAAAGCTTTAATTTTTCTTTTTTCTTGACTGATACTATCTACAGTACCTATAAAATCTTCAAATGGTCCCTCTTTTACTTTGATTGTATCTCCTGCATCAAGCTCTATTGCCGGAAGTCTTTCAACTACACCAAGTGCTTTTACTTCTTCATCCGAAAGCGGAACAGGTTTTGATCCGGGACCTACGAAGCCTGTTACTCCTCTTGTGTTTCTTACAAGATACCAAGATTCATCAGTCATTATCATTTTGATAATAACATAACTGGGAAACATTTTTCTTTCTTTCATTTTCTTCTTGCCGTTTTTTACTTCAGTTACTTCTTCTACCGGCACTCTGACTTCAAATATCGTATCCTGCATCTCTCTGTTTTCAACAAGTTTTTCGATATTTGCCTTAACTTTGTTTTCATGTCCCGAATATGTATGAACTACATACCATCTTGATCCTTGTGACTCTTGCTTCATAACTGCAACTCCTTTTTAAACAATCAACGTAAGCAAATTCTTGAACACTAAATCCAATCCCCAAATTATTACAGTTAATGCTGCAGTTGTAACAAAAACAACAATTGTATAATTTGATAATTCTTTTTTAGTAGGCCAATTTACTTTTTTCAACTCGGCTCTTACGCCTTTCAAATAAGTGCTAATTTTTGAAGTTGTCTTAGTTTTTTCTTCTCTATTTGACATTACCACACCTCAATACGGTTATTTTGTTTCTTTGTGAAGAGTATGTTTTTTACAAAACTTGCAATACTTGTTCATTTCAATCCTTTCAGGATTTTCTTTCTTGTTTTTTTCTGTATCATAATTTCTTTGTTTGCACTCAGTGCAGGCTAATTTAACTGCCACTCTCATTTTTTACACCTCCAAGAACCTTATTTGCATAAGTACCCATTATCTTACTCAAGATATCACAAATCAAATTAACTGTCAATAATTTTTTAACATTGAAATTAACAGCTAATTGATGACTTTTCACTAAAAAAAGCTCCTGCCAAAGCAAAAGCTTTTCTTTAATAGCAATTAATTCTACAATAATAAATATCGGTTGTCAATAATTATTTTAAAAATATATTCTAATAGTCTGTCATTGCTAAGGAATAAACTTCGAAGCAGCGTGTCTTTCTGAACCGCAGGTGAAGAATCTCAGAATTTAAAGATATGAGATCCTTCGTTATCACTCAGGATAAGCGACTGTCACCAAATCGGAGATTTGGGACATCTGCTTATTTTATGATAGATGTAACAACTCCAGAGCCTACTGTTCTTCCGCCTTCCCTTATTGCAAATCTCAGTCCTTCTTCGACAGCTATGGGGTGAATTAATTCAACTATAAATCTTGCATTATCCCCCGGCATACACATTTCTGTACCTTCCTCAAGGTCTATTTGCCCTGTGATATCTGTTGTTCTGAAATAAAACTGCGGTCTGTATCCGTTAAAGAATGGCGTATGTCTTCCACCTTCTTCTTTAGTTAAAACATAAACTTCTGCATTAAATTTTGTATGTGGTGTAATTGAACCCGGTTTTGCAAGAACTTGACCTCTTTCAATTTCATGTCTTTGAACTCCTCTTAAAAGAGCTCCTATATTATCTCCTGCTTGTG
>CAZCTI010000292.1:0-1695 GCA_964501385.1 uncultured Clostridia bacterium | reverse complement strand
TAAAAGGACGAGAAAACCCGCGGTACCACCTAATTTCCATTACGGCTCTTAAAAAATATAACGGTTAACCGTTTAATCCTACTGCTAATTCAGATTAAATGCTCCAAAGCTACCTTCAGCACACATTGACCTGAGAAGACTTTCATCCGATGATCTTCACTCTCTAAGAAAGTTTATGCACTTACTCCTCTTTTTCATCGCAATTATTTAATTACATACCATATTATTAAAATTTACGTTTTTTGTCAACGATTATTTTTAAATTTTAATTTCGCCAGCCAATGGAAACAGTTTGCTGGACTGACAGTTAAAACCGACCCACTAAGTTAAATTTCTTTGATTGACAATACAGTATTATTGTAATATACTTTACTTAAATTAAACATCTTTCGATATTGGTGCACTTAAATGTGATAATAGGGAATTAGGTTGAAATCCTAAACAGTCCTGCTGCCGTAATGAGAGAGCGGTTTTTATGCTATAAGCAACCACTGGATAAACCGGGAAGGTTAAAAACTTGCGATGACCTCTAAGTCGGAAAACCTGCCAGTATTATTTGCGTAAATGCCGCAAATGCTATGCCTTTCAGAGATATGGGCGATAGTATATATAATAATTGGTTAATCCAAAATATTTGTGGACTTTACGTTTCGGCAACGAGACGTTTTTTTATGCCCTAACCCCATATGTTCGAGCAATAGCGAAGAACAGATGGTTGGTAGGTCAAACGTAACGAATTCCCAATTTATGCGACGTAAGGAGCTGATAAATTGGTGAATGAGACTACGATATGCCCTCTTAGATGTTTATAAAAAAGAGGAATGGGTACATACCTTCAAAATCGTGCGACTTTGAAGTATAGCTTTTGAAGGAATGTCACCAATATGTGGAGGAATGTAATGAAAAGAAAAAGTATTTTAGTTTTAGCATTGATTTGTATTATAGCTATGTTTACTGCTTGCACTAATAATAGTGAAGCAAAGACTCCTCAATCTGAGGAACAAAACTCAACATTGCCTACAACCGACAGGGCAGGCAATGAAATATCCATACCAAAAGAAATTAACAAAATAATTTCCATATCACCTTCGAATACCGAAATTCTAATTGAATTAGGCTTTGGAGATAAAATAATTGCAGCTGATACATATTCTGCTAATATTGAAGGATTGCCTGAAGGTATACCTTTATTTGATATGATGGAACCGGATGCGGAGAAAATGGTTGCTTTGGAGCCGGATATAATTTATACAACAGGGATGAGCATGGCAAAAGGAAATGATCCTTATAAACCTATTAAGGATATTGGAATTTGTGTGGCATATATACCTTCCAGTGACAGTATAGAAGGAATTTATGAAGATATAATATTTTTTGCTAAATCTCTTGGTGCCGAAAGAAAGGGTGTAGATTTAGTAAATAGCATGATAAATAAAATTGATGAAATAAAGGAAAAAGGCAAATCAATAGAGAACAAGAAAACAGTATATTTTGAAATTGCCGCTGCACCCACACTTTACAGCTTTGGTAAAGGAGTATTTATAAATGAAATGATTGAAATAATAGGAGCAGAAAATGTTTTAGCAGAGCATGATATGTGGATTTCAGTTTCGGAAGAAGTTGTTATTGCATCTAACCCTGATGTTATTATTACAAATGTAGATTATATTGAAAATCCTGTTGAAGAAATTAAAT
>CAZCTI010000291.1:0-1698 GCA_964501385.1 uncultured Clostridia bacterium | reverse complement strand
GCTCACGGGTAATTAAGGAGGGTCAGATGGCTCTGCCCCTCCCGGGACAATTCTCACTTAGGCAGCGAAGTACATTTCGTGCTTTTCTATCGGGGTGAGTACACCAAGGTTCCTCTGGAGGCGTTCGGTATTGTAGTACCTGATGAACTCCTCAATCATGGCAGCCAGTGTTTCCCTATCAGCAAAGCGGACTCCGTAATACCGTTCCCGTTTCAGGATGCCCCAAAATCCTTCCATCGGACCATTATCAATGCACCTGGCCACCCTGGACATGCTTTGGGTCATTCCTGCCTCAGTCAGCATATGGTGGAAAGAACGGTTGGTATATTGGAATCCTCTGTCACTGTGGAATAGCGGATGCGCGTCCGGCTCCGCGGCAACTGCTGCCCGGAACGTATCAAATACCAGCGGATTGTCATTGGTATCCCGGATGACATAACTTACGATCCGTCTGTCATACAGATCCAGGATAGCACTGAGATAGACTTTTTTCACTTCAATACCTGCATTGTATTTGAATTCTGTAACATCGGTCAGCCATTTCTGGTTGGGCTTGTCGGCTTTAAATTCCCGGTTCAGCAGATTATCTGCCAGATAATAGGGATTTTTGTCTTGCCGGGTGCAGCCATGGTTACTGTACTTAATTGTGGACTTAATCCTGCGGCTCCGGCAGATCCGGAGCATCCGCTTGTCATTCACATGGGTATTGTGGCGCCGATCCAGCTCATCCTTGAGTCTGCGGTATCCCATCTCCGGATGCTTCTCATGGATGTTTTCAACAAGATCCGCAATACGCTCATTCTCAGCGGTCCTGGGTGAAAGAGTCCCTGCTGCCCATCTGTAATAAGCTGATTTGGAGATCTTCAGTATCCTGCATGATTGATCCACCGGGTACTCCTGTTCCTCATAACTCTTCTTGACAGCAAAGTACAGGCGGGACTGTCTTACTTGCGATAAGCCTCCCTCCTCTCGATTTCCTCCACTTTTTTTAACAGATCACGCTCCATCTGTGTCAGGTATAGTTCATGCTTGAGCCGTGCAATTTCAATCTTGGCCTTTTCCAGTTCTGAGCGCGGAGACTGGTCCTTTTTACGCCGGCCACGGCGATCCTCCAAACCAGCGTCTCCCAGTTCCTTATACTTCTTTACCCATTGGTAGACTTGTTGATAGCTGACATTGTACTTGAGAGCTGTTTCACCATAATTGTCCCCGTTTGCTATGCAGTCTTTGGCGATCTGAACCCGTTCCTCCACATTCGTAAGACGTGCTTCTTTCATGCGGCTTCCTCCTGACATCTTCTGTCGGAATCCATTACCGCTATTATACATCTTTACCCATACTTGAAGTCTTCTCTTGGACCGTATCCCAAATCTGGCTGCGATAGCCACAAATGAACCTTCCCCATTGAGATATGCTTTGACCGCTCTCATCTTCAATTCTTCGGCATATACAGTGTTTTGTTCTTTTATCGTAAAAATCGTTGCGCCTTGCGCTTTGAACTTTTCTATACAGTTCCTGAAATAAGATTGGGAAATTCCATATTCTCTGGATATTGCTGCCTTTGATCCTTCTCCGTTCAAATACTTCTTTATCGCTTCTATCAGTTCTTCTGGTGCTATTTTCCTGCGGTGAGCCATACTAAAACTCCCTTCATGGAACAGTTTTTCTTTTACTGTCTCTCATGAAGGGAGCATATCA
>CAZCTI010000290.1:0-1709 GCA_964501385.1 uncultured Clostridia bacterium | reverse complement strand
ATTTTAAGTTTTTTTTATGTCTTTTTTCAAAAAAATATCCCGATTGTATTTTTACAATCGGGACTTCATAAAGATGAGATTCTTCACCTTCGGTTCAGAATGACAGATTAGTATTCGGGTAGTACGATTTGGGCTCTTGCAGCAAGAACTGCCAACTCCGAGAGAGTCTTTGCTCCGGTTTTATCTTTTAAATGCTGAATATGGTCTCTTGTTGTCCTGTATTCCACACCCATTATGACAGCAACTTCAGTTAAGGATTTTCCCTTGACAACATAATAGAGGACTTCCAATTCTTTGTTTGTAAATTCAATGCTTTTAGCAAATCCTACCTTTACTTCGGGCGTAGTGTCGGGATAGATGGACTCTCCTGCCATTGTTCTGTCCATAACGTCTATGAGTTCTTCGTTTGAAACTTCCTTGTACCAAAAGCTGTCTGCTCCTGCCTCACGTGCCATCGTTATAAACCGATAGTCGGGAGCTGAGGTTACAATGATGATTTTGGTATTGGGAAATTTTCTTTTTATTTCGGCAGTAGCTTCAATACCACTTTCATGGTCGGAAGTACATATATCCATCAAGATCAGATCTACGGAATATTTTACACAGAGGACAATGGCATTGGCGGCATTGCTGATGGCACCGATAAGCCTGTATTTGTCTGATGCTGTGGATAAATAAAAGGTGAATAATTCACGTACCATTTTTTCATCATCTACAATGATTACATTCTTCATAGAACAGTTCTCCTTCCTGCAATATTTTAGGTATTTTAACGGTGAGGGCAAAGTTCGGTTGACTTTGCAGAGCCATTTCACCGCCTGACTTTTCAATTCGTTTTCGCACGGAAGATAAGCCGCCGCCCTCGATGATTTCTCCCTGCGGTACTATTCCATTGTTGGTGATGACAATAATATATTGTGTTTCGCTTTCCATTACCTCGATAAATAGCTTATTTGCATCTGCATGACGAATGGCATTTGTCATACATTCCCTTATGGCAGAGGAAATTAATCGAACGGATAGTGCCTCATGGGGCAGTTCTCCGGTAACCTCCACCTTTACGCCCACATTATTTCCTACTTCTTCAAAAAGCTCCGTATAGACATCATTTTCATTGGTCTTGCCGATTTCACCCATCAACAAGCTGACAGTATTTCTCAAATTGTTCATAAGGTCGCTCTTTTTATCCTCCGGACAGCCTGCGATAATAAATTTGCGGAGATTGAGGGCAGTTCTGCCAACCTCATCATGGATTTTCATTTTCATGCTGAGATTGTTTTCTTCACGTGCGATTGCGGAAGTGTTATCTGAAATACGTTTGAGTTGCTCTGCCTGTTCAGCCAACTCTTTATTTCTCTGTGATAATCTCTTCGAGGCATTGTAGAGGTCTGTCACATTTGAGGCAACACACTGTATGTAGTGCTTTCCGTATTCGTCAACGATGGGAGTTTCTTCAAAACGCCATACAGTGTTGTCTTGTAGAATATAATGTTCTTTGTCCTTTATGACGGAAGTATTTTTCGGCAGGTCTTGCAGTGCCTCCCTTAATTCAAACAGGCTCTGTAAGTCTTTGCCTGTCATCTCATGGACAAGTCGATACATGGTATGATTGCATAATCTCACTAAGCCGTTACAGTCAAAAAAGACGATACCGCTTGGGAGATTGTCTAATGCCTCTTTGACAGAGGCTTTGGTCAGTTTGTTTCTTT
>CAZCTI010000289.1:0-1713 GCA_964501385.1 uncultured Clostridia bacterium | reverse complement strand
GAAGAAGCCCTTACCATGTCTGATACAATTGTAGTTATGAATGATGGAATTATTCAGCAAATGGGAAGTCCAATTGATATATACAATGAACCGGAAAATGCGTTTGTCGCAGATTTCATAGGTGAAAGCAATATATTGGACGGAGTTATGATTGATGATTATTTAGTTGAATTTTTAGGCGAAAAGTTTGAATGTCTTGATTCAGGCTTTGGAAGAGGCGAAGAGGTTGATGTTGTTATTCGACCCGAAGACTTAGATTTAACCCCTGCAGGTCAAGGAAAACTTACAGGTATTGTTAAATCAGTTATATTTAAAGGTGTTCATTATGAAATGGACATAGTGGCAAATGGTTATGAGTTTTTAGTTCACTCAACAGATATGGCTCCTGTCGGCTCAACTGTTGGTTTAACCTTAACTCCTGATGACATTCATATTATGGAAAAGGGGGAATAGCATTGAAGGACAGAACAAAGTATTTTGCTTACCCCTACGTGGTTTGGATATTTTTGTTTATTGCTTTGCCGGCATTTTTGGTGCTGTTATATAGTATAACCACAAAGGAATCTAATGGGCTTACAACCATTCATTTTACATTGGAAAATTTTAAAAAATTCTTTAACCCCATGTATTTGAATATATTGTGGGACTCCATATATTTAGCGGCAATTTCAACTGCAATTTGTTTATTGCTCGGATATCCTGCAGCATTTATAATTTCAAATACACATATTTCAAGAAGAAATACATTGTTGTTTTTGTGTATTTTGCCTATGTGGATGAATATGCTCTTAAGAACATACGCTTGGATGACAATACTTGGAAACAATGGAATCCTCAATAACTTTTTCGCCTTTTTAGGTCTTCCCAAGATAAATATGCTGTACACAAGAGGTGCTACCGTAATGGGTATGGTTTATAACTTTCTTCCATTTATGATACTTCCAATTTATACTGCATTAAGCAAAATGGACAGGGGCCTTTTGGAAGCAGCTGATGATTTAGGAGCAAACAAAAAAATTGTTTTTAGAAAAGTTATTTTACCCTTAAGTATGCCCGGTGTTATTTCAGGCATTATAATGGTTTTCATGCCTGCTGTAAGCACATTTATAATTCCTCAGCTTTTGGGAGGAAATAAAAATATGATGATTGGTAACTTAGTGGAAAAATTATTTATTTTAAACGGAGATTGGAATTTTGGCTCAGCCATATCCATAGTAATGATGCTTATAATACTTTTATCCATGTCAATAATGAATAAATTTGATATTGATAAGGAAGGAGGAGCAAGATTATGGTAAAAAAATACTTAACTAAAATTTATATGGGTATAATATTTATATTCCTGTATGCTCCCATAATAGTTCTTGCTGTTTTTTCCTTTAATGAATCAAAATCAAGGGGTAATTGGACAGGGTTTTCGTTAAAATGGTACATCGAGCTTTTTCATGACCATGATATACGTTCAGCGTTTTATTACACCATATCAATTGCCATTGTTTCAGCCATTGTGTCAACAATTTTAGGTACAATTGCAGCAATTGGTATAAACAGCATGAAGGGGAGAACAAAGGCTGTTGTATTAAATGTTAATTATCTTCCTGTTGTAAATCCTGATATTGTAACAGGTATATCTTTAATGATTTTATATATTTCATTTAATATGGATTTTGGATTTAATACAATGCTGATATCTCATATAGTGTTTAACACTCC
>CAZCTI010000288.1:0-1718 GCA_964501385.1 uncultured Clostridia bacterium | reverse complement strand
TGCACACATCCTCAATTGAAATCTCACCTTCACCTGCAGTTGTACTTGTTGTAAATTTCTTGTCTGTATAACTTAATATCGTACCCATAGAAAGATACAATCTTTCTATTCTGTCCTCAAGGGTCATTTCAACATCATAACCAAATGAACCTTTTGTTAAAAGATTTCTTTCATTAAATAACTTCAATATTTTTTCATGGTAAGCTTTCTGTTTATTTACTTCACCTTCTTTAGAAATCCTATTGTCAAATTCTTTCTTTAATTTAATATCAGTGTCTTTTCTTATTTTTTCTTCTTCAGCCTTTGACAATTCATCTATACTAATTTTATTTCTTTTGCAGTAGGCTTTTATGGCATCTGAATAAATTTTATGATTTATTCCTCTCATTTGCTTTCTAAGCTCATTGTAATCTCCTGCATCCAAATCATAGCCATGTTCGCCTTCTGCACCATTTTTGTATGCCTGGTATGCATCTTCTATGCTTTTATCTGTCCATTCGGTGACAGCCACATCAATTACTTCAGTAGCTGCAACCATCATTTTACCCACTGCGTTTTTGCTTATTATGGCAGTGGCTAACCCTTTTGTAATATCTTTTAATGCCTCCTGGTAATCATCCTCTGATAAGTCTCCTCCAACTTTTCCATAGGTGGAAGCTATTGTTACAATTTCTCCTGGTACATCACCTTCAAGCTCCATTTGGTCTAAAATTACTTTACCTAATGTAGCTGAAAAGTTTTCTGCAAACTCTAATTCATCGCCATTAGCTGCAGATACAAGCATACCTCCCATATAAGGTATTTCCTTAACTAATGTTTGCATGATTTTTCTTGTTGTTTCTTTGTTTTCTGTACCAAGGGCATCTGCCACTATGTCATTTACATATCCTTCAAACTTAGCAACAAAGTTTTGCTCCTGGTCTTCCTTAGCCCATGTGTTTGTTGCCATTCTTTCTGCATAATATTTTAGCTGCTCATCAAAAGAAAGCTTGCCCACAGCATAGGAGCTAAAATGATAGGTAGTAAACTCTATGGTTTTATTAATTAAGTCTATCTTGTCCGGTTGAAAATATTCCCAATTTTCGCCGTTATAATAAGCTGCAAATATACTCTCCTCATCATCAATTAAGCTTAGCTTATCATCAGGAATTTTAAATACAACTGTAGCAGGCTGATTAAGCCTTACTGTATCCTTATCCTTAACTTTAACTGAAACTCCATCTATTAATTCAAAGCCGTCCACCTCGTAATCTGTTAATTGATTAAACTCCACTACTTCATTTACATCAAATGTATTTTCCAAAAAAGCTATTTTAACTCCATCTGCCTCGCCTACAGAAACTTTTTTGTCATATTCTACTTCATGCTCATTCATTTTATTGCTGTCAGGCTTTGTTACCGACTCCTCAACCTTAGTTTCTGTCGGCTTTGAACAACCTGTCAAAAGTAATATTAGTATTAATATTTTTAATTTAACTTTCATATAACCCTCCTATTTTAATAACGGACAATTGCATCTGAAGCAGTAATTATCTTCAATATCGTTTAAACTGCCGCAGGCATTGCAAAAAACTATTGTGTCATTAGATTTATCATATTTTTCATATGAATTTAACCCCTTGTGATGCCTTACTCTGTCCCCCACCCTGTAATAATTATAAACCGTATCATCATCTTCAAATAACATTGTGTGTGTCCTGCCTTTCTCATCAATTATA
>CAZCTI010000287.1:0-1726 GCA_964501385.1 uncultured Clostridia bacterium | reverse complement strand
GAAAAACAAAAAACATCAAAAGACGATAAGCAGACAGATGCTAATATAAAAAATAAATTCAGTGATGAATATGCGGATTTAAAAAAAAGCATACACAATCAGTTTATAGAAGCAATAAACCAACAGGATATTAATTTATTCAATATTAAGGATGAGCAGCAGGAAGAATTCCTTGAGTCCATAAAGTTAATTATTGAATCAAGGGCAGAGAGTTTAACAAGAGCAGAAAGAGCACAGCTGCTAAAGGAAGTATATGATGATGTGATGGGCTTGGGACCCTTGGAAACACTTTTATCCAATCCGGATATTTCGGAAATAATGGTCAACGGATTCAATAGGGTATATGTGGAAAAGGGGGGGAAGGTTGAACTGTCAAATGTGGCTTTCACCGACAATACCCATGTAATGAATATAATTAACCGCATTGTTACCTCTGTGGGAAGAAGAATTGACGAGTCAAGCCCCATGGTGGATGCGAGACTGAAGGACGGCTCACGTTTCAATGCGGTAATACCGCCAATATCACTTGTGGGACCTTCAATGACAATACGTAAATTTTCCAAAAAACCATTTACATCAGGAGACTTGGTTAAGCTAAATTCATTTTCACCTAAAATGGCATCATTTTTGGAAGCATGCGTGAAAAGCAGAATAAACATAATAGTTTCGGGAGGTACCGGCAGCGGTAAAACAACACTTCTCAATGTTTTGTCAAGCAGCATCCCAAACAATGAGCGTATTGTCACCATCGAAGATGCCGCCGAGCTGCAGCTTGGTCAGGACCATGTGGTGACACTTGAGAGCCGGCCTCCCAATTTGGAAGGAGCAGGAGAAATAAGCATCAGAGATTTGGTAAGAAACTCACTGCGTATGAGACCTGACAGAATTATAGTGGGAGAGGTGCGTTCCGGGGAAACATTGGATATGCTTCAAGCCATGAATACAGGTCATGACGGCTCTCTGACAACAGCCCATGCCAATTCCCCAAGAGAGCTTATTTCACGTTTGGAAACAATGGTTCTTATGTCAGGGCTTGATTTGCCCGTAAAAGCAATCAGAGAACAGGTACATTCCGCCATAGATTTAATTGTCCACCAGCAAAGGATGAAGGACGGCACCCGTAAGGTTATAAATATTACGGAAGTGGTTGGAATGGAAGGAGATGTTATTACTCTGCAGGATATATTTGTTTACAAAATAGAAGGTATGGATAATTTCGGTAAAATCAAGGGTAAATTTATTTCCACCGGAATCCGTCCGAATTTTCTTGAAAAGCTGTCATCAAGCGGAATAATGGTACGAGATGACTGGTTCATCAATTGAGGTATAAATATGCAAATCTATATAATATCATTTCTTGTTGCTCTAACATTATATTTAAGTATAAATATAATCATTTCATCATCAGGACAAATAAAGGTAAAGGAAAGAATATCCACATACTTTACCGAGGAAAGTCCCAATGATGTACAGGAGCAGTTTATAAGAGAGAAAAATGAAGAAGAGCAAAGAAAAAAGAAGCAAAGACTTCAGTTAATTAGCAAAGATTTTTCAAATTACATTTTATCCTCCGGGTTAAAGCTTACTGCTTTGGAATTTATTTATATGTGGCTTGCCTTGACAATTATACCTTCAGCACTGGTTGTTATATTTGGGGGAGATTTTCTTACTGCATTTGCTCTCCTTATAATCGGAATTGCAATTCCTCCAATATTAGTAAACAATG
>CAZCTI010000286.1:0-1726 GCA_964501385.1 uncultured Clostridia bacterium | reverse complement strand
TACCGTTCAATAAGAGATGAGGAGTTTGTAACAGGGAAAGCTCCCATGACCAAGAGTGAAGTTAGGACTATAAGTGTAGCAAAGCTTAATTTAAAAAGCAATCATACAGTTTACGATATCGGTGCAGGAACGGGCTCGGTATCAATTGAAGCAGCTTTAAAGCTACACAGAGGAACACTATATGCTGTGGAAAAAGATGTAGGTGCTGCAGCTTTAATAGAAAAGAATATAGAGAAATTTAAAACTTTCAATGTTGAGATTATAAGAGGTACAGCCCCTGAAGCAATAAAAGAACTGCCAAATCCGGATGCATGCTTTATTGGAGGAAGCAGCGGAAACATGGATGACATTATAAATGTTGTTTTAAAAAAGAATCCACATGTAAATGTGGTTATTAACACAATTACCCTGCAAAGCTTAAATGAAGCTATAAACTGTATGGGAAAGTATAAGTTTGAGAATGTGGAGATTATAAATGTTTCAGTAGCTAAATCCAAAAAAGCTGGGAAATATGACCTCATGATGGGACAAAACCCTATCTATATAATCAGCGGAAAAGGAAGCGGTGTACTATGAAATCAAAAGCACATAGAATCATGATTTTGACAGTCAGAAGCAACAAGGGGGAGTTATACGAGGAGTTACGGCTATGAAAATTCACATATATGCATTTTCCGGAAACGGTGCAAGACTATCCGATAAATTAGTTGAAAATTTAAATGACCACGAAGTAAGTGCCTATGTTCCCAAAAGGTATGTTAGCTCCGGGAGGCTTGTTAAATTACGTGAAGAAAACTTGTACAAGTCTGCAGAAAAATCCTTTAAAGATGCGGACAGCATAATATTCGTCGGTTCCGCCGGCATAGCGGTAAGAGCAATAGCTCCCTTTGTAAGAAGCAAAAAAACAGATCCCGCTGTTATATGTTTGGATGAAAGGGGACTTAATGTAATATCCCTTTTAAGCGGACACATTGGAGGAGCTAATAAACTTACATTATTAATTGCAGAGATTGTGGGAGGGAATCCTATTATTACTACCGCAACGGACATAAACGGAAAGTTTGCGGTGGATGAATGGGCACATAGCAGTAATCTTCACATAATGAGTTTGAAAAGAGCCAGGGATATTGCTGCAGATATATTGGACAATAAAAAGATAGGTTTTGAATCTGATTACAAGGTGAGGGGAAATTTACCCTTAGAAATAGATTTGTCTGAAATAGAAATTGGAATATGTATTAGCCTTAATTCAAATAAATCCCCTTTTAAAAACACATTGAATTTAGTTCCCAAAATCGTATCTGTAGGGGTAGGCTGCAAAAAAGGAACAGACTTTAATGATGTTTATAATGCCGTAAAGGAAGTTTTGTTCCGGCACAATATTTCTCACTTTGCACTTAAATGTATCAGTTCAATAGATTTGAAAAAGGAAGAGCAAGGAATTATAAGAGCTGCAGAGATCTTCAAAGTTCCTTTCCAAACATATTCAAAGGAGGAATTAAGTGAAATACAGGGACAGTTTTCAAATTCAGATTTTGTAAAAAAGATTGCAGGGGTTGATACTGTATGTGAGAGGGCTGCAATTGCAGGCAGTCAATCAAAAATATTAATTATAAACAAAACTGTTGTTAATTCAGTTACAGTGGCAGCAGCCATAGAAGACTATGAAGTGGTATTTTAACAGGGGCAATCACATAGGATAGATGTCCAGCAAGAACCGTCCCCA
>CAZCTI010000285.1:0-1749 GCA_964501385.1 uncultured Clostridia bacterium | reverse complement strand
GGTCCCAATGAGAATGTGTGATTGCAACAAAATCAGGATAAGGCATCTCCAAAGCTGAAACCTCATCAATAAATAATTCTACATGTTTTCTCGAATTCCCGCTGTCAACCATCAGCGAAAATTTATCTCCTTTTATATAACCTAAAATTGGTCTATCTGTATCCTCGCTATGGGGTAAATAATAAATTCTATCTGTAACTTTTTCCATGTTTTTCTCCTAATTGGAAAATTTATATTTTACCTTTAATGTTTGTGATATCACTGATTCATCAGCTCTGTTATCTTTCGCACCTGACATATAATTTTACTTATGCGAATTAATGCTTTTACAATACTATATCATGAATTGTAAAGTTTTATTTTTCAGTCAATCTAGTGACACATTATTCGTTATTACAACATCTTTTTATTAGATATTTTTTTAGTATTAAAACCAAGACTCCGTGCCCATATTGAAGTATTCGTACTCTCTTCTTTATCATCACTTTCATATAAGGTTCCCAAAAGATCGGCAAATCCACCCAAACCTCCGACATCATCAATCAAAGAAATTCCATTCTTATTAATACAAACCGGTTTATGCTTAGTTATTACAGTCTCTTTTGCTTCCTCAAGTTCTTCACAAGAAATAGTATTGCTTTTCAGTAAATCATTGGCATCCGACTTCTTTGTAATTGTGATAGTCCAATTATCACCAAAATCATACCTATAAATAAGCTCATTAGTAACAGGGAATAATCCATTTAAACCAATTTTCTCACTATCAGAAGCAATAACTTTATCAACTTCTAAAGATTCCAACAAACTTTCAGTACCACCTTCAACGTAAATTGCTGAGTTCATCTCTTCAAGGGTTAAATCAATTAAAGGTGCCCTGAATAGTGTTCTTAATTCCGAATCTTCATTTCCTTTGGTGCGTTTCATATAATCAGAAAATGATTCTTTTACATCAACCATTGGAAATCTTTCAATCATCTTATTTATATCTGCTTTGGCAACTTCTAAATATTCCATATTTCCACCGTAAAAGTATGGCCCCGTATATTTTTTCTTTAACCATGTATTAATGCTGCCGCTTCTATAATCATCATCCCAAAATACATCATGTTCTGCCTCGGACGGCGGTTGAAACAGTACTCCTACCAAATCAGACCACCCTCTAACAGTGCCTTTGGTCAGTTTATTATATATTTCTGTTGGTAAATTAAAACAACGCAGATGAGAATTCTGCCATCCGTAAAGTTTCTGTATTGCATAATGAAGATTATGCAGAGGCATATCTGAAGGTACAAGAATATCTCTAATTATTGAATCCCCACTAGATGATTCCCCATACCTTTTTAACATCCTTTTTTGATAATCTGACAAATATTCTTCCTTCATTTCCAAACGAAGATGTATTGGCTTAATTTTATCTTTCTCTGATTTTTTATCAATTGACATTATTTATACTCCTTTTTATACTTTTGTTATTTTTTAAAAAATGTTTCTATAGATTTACGTTATACAAATCTAAGTTTTATTGGCGGTTGAGTCTGACATATTTTAAAATAAATCTATAGTAACTTCAATATGCCTTCTCTTGCCTTTTCAATAAACTCCAATGAAGTAAGCTCTTTCTCAGATTCATAAGGATAAGTTTCCATTGAAAATCTATTGCAATCAGACTCTTTAATAATAGGAATTATTTTATCCCAGTCAACTATACCTTTGCCGGGTATCCAGTGCCTATCATCTAAGCCATCGCAA
>CAZCTI010000284.1:0-1752 GCA_964501385.1 uncultured Clostridia bacterium | reverse complement strand
CAAAAAGCAATCTGGTGATAAGTCAATAGAGTAAAAGAAAAGAAACAATAGGGAAAAGGGAAAAAAAGAGCAAGCTTGCGCAAACCTTAAGTCCTGAAGAGGGCAAAAGGAAAATAAAGGTAAAGCTATGTAGTTGAAACTACTTTCGTTCGTAAGTAGAGCTGATTTTTGTCCAGCAAACCATAAATCAGCCGAATGAGTTTACGAGAAGTCAGTGCGAGTGCTCGTTTGTGTTGGTGAGTTTTAACCTCGTTAAATTTTTTATGATAAAAGTCGTTATACTCCGGGATATGATGTCTTACACTGTTAGCTGCTTCGATCAAATAGTAACGAAGGTACTTATTCCCGGCTTTAGACAAAGAAGTATCCTCCGCTTGGAAATTACCAGATTGATTCTGTTTCCAGACAAGACCAGCATATTTAGCGATCGCATCTTGTGAACGGAAAGCAGACACAGACCCAATCTCAGCAAGGATGCCGCTGGCGTAGACGGGGCCTATGCCAGGAATAGAAAGCAGACATTGATACTCAGAAGGATTCAAGCCCCGGATTGTTTTCTCAATGGCCTTTTCAATCGATTTGATTTCAGCCTGGTAAGCAGAAATCAGATTAAACGAAGAAGCAATAGAGATGGTAAGCGGCTCATAGAGACACTTGTCCAAACGGTAAGAATCACGGGCAGCCTTTTGCAGTATGGAAGCAACCTTTTCAGGATCATGAAAACGGTTCCTGCTGGCATTGCAAATGAAAGAGATCAGTTCTTCCACGGGGATGTTGATCAGTTCATCCACAGTAAGCATTTCAGTCAAGACTGCTTCGGCAGTAGCAGTGTAATTACTGGTAAAAGGATGCTGATCCTCTTTCAAAACAGACAGCTCGCTGAATTTAAGAAAGATATTGGAGACCATATAGGTCTTCTCCCGGGACATAGCTTCAACGATATGTAGCCTGTGTCGGGTCAGACGCTGCAGAGCAAGGAACTGAGAACCACGCCAGGGCTGAGTATTGATACGTCCAACTCTGGCAAAGTCAGCCAGCAGGAAGGCATCTTTAAGATCCGTTTTATCCATGCCGATGAAGGATTTGCGGTAATTCGCAGTCATCTTGGGATTGAGGCAGTAAACAAAGGGATTGAAGGGCATAAGGCTCTGGTCGGACGCCAGGAAATTAGCGATGTGGATACTGTAGAAAGACGTAGATTCAAGGGCAAAGATAATTGTTTTAAAAGAGGTACCATGCAGCAAAGTGCAGATACGTTCTGCAATTTCAACTGCACCGGGGCGATTATTAGAAACCGAAAACCCCAGAAGCTTGTTGGAATGAAAGTCCAAAGCACATACGACATTAGAAGCAGCACTGACATCGATACCAACAAACAAAGTAGAAAGAACATCCAAGTTCTTCATTCAAAACACCTCCCTTCGGGTGAGAATGAGGAATTTAGCAAGGAGAACCCTGATCCGAGCTGGTAACTGCGACCTCGCACTATTAGCATTCACCCGGCGGAGCGGCTTTGCTGGAAACATCCGACAGGGATGCAGCATCTGTGTAAGCAGATAATGGCAGAACGGTCAGGCGTCACGCTTAACAAGCAATAGCATAAGCTTTGCAAGGAGGATAAGACGTTTCCTTAGCTGATATTCCAATAAGAATATTGTAGCATCAGGGACTCCTGTAACTAAACTTTTGACAACGATATAATGCTCGCAAACGCATTTAAATCTGTTTGCAAAACTTATTATACGAGGAGGA
>CAZCTI010000283.1:0-1764 GCA_964501385.1 uncultured Clostridia bacterium | reverse complement strand
CTAATTTCAATGGCATCTAAATTTGGAAGTAAATTTGTTATTGTATCATTTATTTGTGTTTCAAATATATCTGATGTTGAATGAGCAGGGTCTGTAGATACTAAAAGTGTTTTTAACCCTCTGTTTGCTTCGTATAAAGCATAGGATGCACTGCAAGTAGTTTTTCCTACTCCACCTTTGCCCCCAAAAAATATTATTTTATTCATAACTCCTCCTAAGCGTCAAAGCCGTAATCTGACCATTTTTCCTGCCAAATATATAACCTGCTTATCATCCTGTTTTGCCAACCATCTAAGTCTTCGGCTATCAGCGGCAAAAGCTCCAATGAATAGTAAGAGGTGGGAATAGGTATTCCCAATAAGTCTCCAAAGCACAAAAGTATGAAATCATCCATTTCATAATGGGCTTCTTTTATGAGAAGTGCTCTTGATTTTCTATTGAAATCGGTTACTCCTTGAAAGAAAAGCTTAAAATTATCGAAAAATTCTTTGACTTTTTCCTTATCCAAAATCTACCTCCTGTTAACTGATATACTCTGATGATAACTACAGAGCAATTTTTTTATCATAATTTATTATATTTTAGTAGACATTCATTGTCAACATAAGTCAAAAAATATTTGACTATAGTTTCCAATGGTGGTAAAATAATCATAAGCAAATGCATAAATATAATCGCAACTTTCATAAAGAGGGACTAAAATGGAATTTTGTCAATATTTAGATTTAATAGAGGAAAAACTCATAGGAAGTTTTGATATAAAAAGAAATTATTCAATAAATAATTTAAATTATGATATGTATGCTGAATATCATTTAAGAAATGAAAAATATGTTTTAGTAAAAAAGGCAATTGTATATGCATTCGAAAATAATGAATATTCTTTAATCAAATATTGTGAAAATATAAATAAGGATTATTTGCAAGAAATTATAAATACTTTAACAGATTCGGTTGAATTAATAGTAAAACCTAACAGAGAGCATATGTCCAGTACCATTACGCTGATTATAGTTACGGATAATAATTTTAAAAATGAAGATAAAGAAGAAATAACTAAAATAATTTCACGTTTTAATTATAATAAAGGTTTTGCATTTGGATTTAAGGGTTGGGCTGATATACGATTGGTACTAGTTTCCCTTAATGAAGGTTTGATAGCAACTAATAAAAAAGGAAAGGAGGTTATTGAGGTTTATAGTTTTTAACCCCAATGCAAACGTTGCAATCGTATCTATTTATTAAAAAGGAGGGTATTTATGAATTCTTTAGTTCTTATTCTTGTTAGTATTGTTGTTTTTATTATAGCTTATATGACTTACGGTGCATATTTAGCTAAACAATGGGGGATCGATCCTACAAGAAAAACACCGGCACATGAAATTAATGACGGTGTTGACTATGTGCCCACAAAACCTGCTGTTCTCTTAGGTCACCATTTCGCTTCCATAGCTGGAGCAGGGCCGATAAACGGACCTATTCAGGCAGCTATTTTCGGATGGGTGCCTGTACTTTTATGGATTGTAATAGGAAGTATATTTGTTGGAGGAGTACATGACTTTGGTTCCTTATTTGCTTCTGTTCGTCATAAAGGAAAATCAATCGGTGAAGTAATCCATACAAATATGGGTAAAAAAGGTATGATGTTGTTCTCAATTTTTGCATGGTTAACATTGTTGTTGGTTGTTGCAGCATTTACTAACATTGTAGCAAGCACATTTGCTGCTGTACCTGCGGCAGCATCTTCTTCAATGATGTTTATTG
>CAZCTI010000282.1:0-1765 GCA_964501385.1 uncultured Clostridia bacterium | reverse complement strand
TTTCGCTGTATTTCCTACTAATTTAGTTGGGTATATTTTTTCTTATTATATTACACTGATTTTAAAAATGCAACAGTTTTTTGAAAAATATTTTTATAATATTACCCTATTCACTCTTTATATAAAAAAAGAATAAGTCAGTGTCATTGCTATGAATAACTCTCATGTTATTAAATCCTCCCAATACCACCCAAGTCAAAATAAACATTTCTAATTTTAAATGGTGAGGGATTTGTATATTGCAATTTTAGTTTTTCAAAATCACTAATTCTTTTAGAGTGATAATAAGGAGTATCAAACTGCAATTTTTCATCTCTTAGCCAACTCGGTACTTCAATATTATGAATTTGCAAATAATAATCTATTAGAGCTGATATCTTAGTTAAATATTCTATTTCCTCACTATTGCATAGTTCTAAATTTACTGTTTCATTCTCTAAACTATCTATAAATTTCATATCCTTGTATTTTAATAACTCTAAAAGTTGATTAATACCGGTATCTTCATCTTCATAGCTAAATAAAACCTGTAAGTATTTATTCCCAATCATAACCTAAATCCTCTCCCAAGTATTTAATGAAATTTATCTGTCTTTCACCTATAAGAGTTAATGGTAAATATTCCTCAAAAACATTTAACAACTCTTCCTTAGTTGTAATATTCAAATCTTTACACAATATATATGAATCTGCAAAATCCTTAGCCGGTTCCGATCTTGCAGCCAATATCTTCATAGCTAACAGCTGCTCCGCTTTTGGTTTTAATATCTTTAAGTTGGAATACACCTTGTAAGTCTCTTTGTCCTCCTTTAAAATTAACTTTAATGGTTCTTTAACCTCCTCATTTATCCAATCCTTTGATAGGTTAAAGGCAAACTTTGTATTTTCCAATATGTTTTCCAATAGCTTTAAATTTACCTCACTGAATACGCAGTCTATATCCTTCGTAGCAGGTCTGTTATCATATACCATAGTCATAATGGAACCGCCATAGACGGTTATCTCAAGTTGTAATTGATTTTCTTTTAGTCGTTCATTTAAATAATCAAATATATTTAATAATTTTTGTTTATCCATAAGGCCTATAGCATTATATTTTTCCATATGTGCCACCTCCATTTATATTTTACTCATATATAGTATCTAATGCTTTATCATCATTCCCTGTCAAAGTTCCTTTTAGCAGTCCTTCAGTAATTTTAGATGATACTTTATCTAAAACTTCAGCCTCATATGCATTTTGGCTGCTGTCACGCACGTTAATTACAAGTGAATCATCCGAACTTAAATCATTAACTATATTATTTATCTCTTGGTCGGCGTTTGCATATTTTAAATTAAATTTTTCTACTATATCATTAATCAATGAAAAAGTTTTTTCATTGATTAAAACTTCTGTTGATATTTTATTTAGCTCTATAAACCTCTTTTAAAAATAAAATTATTTAGTGCTCTAAAATTACTTAATTTAACTGTTATATTTACAGTCTCTATATTCTATGATACAATTATACTACAGCAATTTGTTAAGTACAATAAAATAACATGTCGTGTTATTTTAAATATTTCGACATGTATAATTATTTAAAATAAAAAAGCAATAAGATTAAATAATCTAGTTGCTTTTTTTCATAAATAGAAAATCTTAAAGTTTAGTTAAACGCCTGCTCTGTTCTATCAATTATTTCATCTTGCAGAGCTTTTTCAAGGTTGTTGAAATGGTCTGAATATCCTGCCACACGAACTATTAAATCCTTGTATTCAT
>CAZCTI010000281.1:0-1765 GCA_964501385.1 uncultured Clostridia bacterium | reverse complement strand
CAGATTGCGTAAAAACGCTAACAGATTTAATCTAATTGAAACAACTAGCTGTTTAAAACATCAATAGATTTTTGATATATAACACCATAAAGCTGTTGAAAAATCAATGGTTTTATGATATAATTAAACAAAAAATGAGGTGTTAATAATGCAAAGATATGAAAAAGGTGATAGCAGAGAACAAGTAAAAGTGATAAGCCTTGAAGAAATGATTGAACAAGATAATCCAGTAAGGGTAATCGATGCATTTGTAAACAGCCTTGATATGATAAAATTAGGGATTAAATATGCTCAGACAAAAGAAACGGGAAGAAAACCGAAAGATCCCTCGGATATGTGTAAATTGTATTTGTATTGCTATTTTAATGGCATTAGGTCTTCTCGAAAGATAGAAAGGGAATGTACAAGAAACATTGAAATAATGTGGTTAACTGACAATATAAATCCTCACAATAAAACAATAAGTGATTTTAGGAAAGACAATAAAAAAGCAATAGAAAATCTGTTTAAGGAATTTAGCATGCTTTGTGATATGTTGGGATTAATAGGAAAAGAAATGATTGCTATAGATGGAAGTAAATTTAGAGCTTCTAACAGCAGAAGAAAAAACCTTACAAAAAACAAAGTTAAGAAAATGATAAAACATCATGAGGAATCAGCACAAAAATATATTGAACTGCTTGAAGAAAATGATAAAGAAATAGATGATCAATCATTAAAAATAAAAACGAAAGAAGAACTAAAAGAAAAACTTCAAGTAGCTCAAAAGAGAATAAAAGAATTAAATGAAATAGCAGAAGAAATTGAAAAGAACGGGAATATATCATTAACTGATAAAGATTCAAAGCACATGAGTGTAAGTAACAATGGCACAGATATAAGTCATAATGTACAGGTAGCGGTAGATAGTAAAAATCACCTAATAGTAGCGATGGATGTAACAAGTTCCCCGGTAGATCAAGGACAACTCTATAATATGTCAGCCTTGGCTGCAAAGGAGTTAGAAGTAGAATTAAAAGAAGCTAATGAAAAACCAGAGGATGCAACCCAAGATGTTGAGAAAACTGAAGAAACAAAATCTGAAAACCAAATTATAGAAGGCATTCAAAATGGTCAAGATAATGAATATTTGATAACAGTATTAGCTGATAAGGGATATTACCAATATGAAGATTTAAAAAAGTGTTTAGAATCAGGTATATTACCCATAGTACCAAAACAAAAAAACTCAAATAGGACAGGGAATGAAAAATATATAATAGATAACTTTATATATGATAGAGACAAAGATATATATATATGTCCTGAAAACAATATATTAAAAAATGTAAGCAAAAAAGACTCTAAGGAATACTCATACAAAAATAAAGCTGCATGTATGGAATGTCCACAAAAGGACCAATGCACTAAAGGTCCTAATGGTAGAATAATTAAAAGAAGTGAACAAAATGATATATACGATAAAGTAAATCAGATAATGAATGAGAACAAAGAAACTTATAAATTAAGGCAACAAATTGTTGAACATCCATTTGGAACTATAAAAAGAACATTAGGCTATACATATTTTCTTACTAGAGGAAAAGAAAATGTAAAGGCTGAGTCTTTTATGCACTTTTTAGCTTATAATTTAAAAAGAGTAATAAATATAAAAGGAGTTAAGGAACTTGTGGCCTTCCTTAACTCAATTATTTTGATATTATTTTTGGCTATAGCTGAAAGTAATATGAAATCACTTAAATTTGAAAATTAAGGGCATAGGGAA
>CAZCTI010000280.1:0-1774 GCA_964501385.1 uncultured Clostridia bacterium | reverse complement strand
AAAGAGAAAATGAAAAGATTGCACTCATAGCTGAAAAAAGAGCATCAGTAGGATTATTGGCATCGGGTGTTGCTCATGAAATAAACAACCCTATGAATATATTAGGCTTTTATGCAGATGATTTATTGGAACTGATGGAAACAAATGATGTAAATGAACTTAAAACTACAGGGGTATTTAAAGATTATTTGTTAAATATCAGGGAACAAATAAAAAGATGCTCAGATATAGTTCAAAGTTTATTAACATTTTCAAGAGAGGTTGAGCCTCACATAAAAAATGTTTATTTACCTGATGTAATAAATATAGTTTTAAAATTGGTTAAATATCCAATCAGCAAACAAAATATAAAATTAGAGCTTATTTGGGATGAGGTGCCTTATGTATTAGCAGATGAATCTCAAATGCAGCAGGTTATATTAAATTTAGTTACAAATTCATTGCATGCAATGGATGAGGGCGGTAAATTAACTATTAAATTATCGTCAGCTGATGATATGGTATGCATTGAAGTTATTGATACAGGAACAGGAATTAAAGAAGAAGATTTCAAACATATATTTGACCCCTTCTTCACAACGAAGTCTTTAGGAAACGGTACTGGATTAGGTCTTCCCATCATTCAAACAATATTGGAACGATACGGCGGATATGCACATTTACAAAACAATGAAGATGCCGGAGTCAAAGCAACAATATGCATACCTGCATCAAAGAGGTGATTAAGTGGAACAATATAGAATTTTAATAGTAGATGATGAAGAAAAGTTTACGGAAATACTTGGCCAGCGTCTTAGCAGGAAAAATTATTTAGTTGAAACAGCTAACTCAGGTTCCTTAGCGCTAAAAATAATTGAAAGCAAAGAATTTGATGCAGCCATATTTGATATTAAAATGAATGGTATGGATGGATTGGAGCTTTTAGTTAAAGCAAAAAAGGTTCAGCCTAACATAGAAGTTATTATGCTCACAGGTTATGCGGATGTAGATACTGCAATTAAAGCTATGAAAAATGGTGCTTATGATTATCTTATAAAGCCGATAAAACCTGTTGAGTTGGAATTAATATTAGATAAAGCATTAGAGAAAAAGAAACTTAAGGAATCTAACCAAAATCTTATTGAAACAATTCAAAGAACCAGTGGAAGACCAAACATTGTGGGGGTCAGTGAGCCAATTGTAAATTTAAAGCAAGTGATTGAAAAGGTTGCAGACAGCTCCCTGCCTGTTCTTATTTTGGGAGAAAGCGGTACGGGCAAGGAATTGGTTGCAAGTGCACTTCATTATAACAGCTGCCGTGCTCATCATCCCTTCATCCCAATAAATGCAAGTGCAATTCCTAATCAGTTGTTGGAAAGTGAATTATTTGGTTATGTAAAAGGTGCATTTACGGGGGCAGGGGTAGATAAAAAAGGCTTATTGGAATTAGCAAATGAAGGAACTGTGTTTTTAGATGAAATAGGTGATATGGATGCTTCCTTGCAGGTTAAACTGTTAAGATTCTTGGATACAGGAGAAATTAGACCAATAGGCGGAACAATTGCCAAGAGAATTAATGTAAGAGTAGTAACTGCTACAAATATAGATATGCAACAAGCCATAGAGGATGGAAGCTTCAGAGAAGATTTTTATTACAGATTAAGTGTTATTAGAATAGAAATGCCTCCCCTTAGAGACAGAGGCAGAGATAAACTGTATTTGGCAGAGCATTTTTTGAGACAAAGCAATTTAAACAAAAGGTTAAGCAAAGAAGCTGAAGAATTTTTGTTAAATT
>CAZCTI010000279.1:0-1780 GCA_964501385.1 uncultured Clostridia bacterium | reverse complement strand
TCTGAAATAAATGTTTCATCCTCTAACATCATTTCATGAGATTTAAAAATTTGTGCTTCTTTTTCGCCTAATTCATCAATTGAAATATTATATAACTCATCAAGCTCATGCTTTGCACCTTCAATGGCAGCTTTAAGCCTGTCTATTTCATTTTCAGCATTTTCTACATGATGTGAAACTATGTCAACTGAACTTTTGTCAATTATAAAAGCCTTTCCTATTCCTATACCCGGTGATACCCCTAAACCTTTCATAAATTCACTACCTTTCAGCTGTTATAATTACTAAATTTATTTAATAAATTTAGAAACGGCAATTTGATATATTATCCCTAATTTATATTATTATATTACTATTTACAATGCATTGTCAATCGAAAATATTGCAATTTCAACATTTAATTGTGGTAATGTTTTCATCGTTGGCTTTATCTATAAAGTTAAAAAAATGGTTTATTTTTTAGAATATTTATTATATAATGATAAAATATGAAATAGGGTAATTTTAACAGGAGAATTATTAATGAAAATAGTACAAACATATAATTTAGTTTTTCATGAGGGTATGCCAAAAATTTGTGTGCCCGTAATTGGCATAACAGAAAATGAGATCCTCGACGAATTTATAGTTCTTAATAATATGGACATGGATTTAGTCGAATTTCGAGCTGATTATTTTGAATATGTAAAGGATGATTCAAAGGTTTTAGGTTTGCTTTCAAAAATCCGCAAACTATACCATAAGCCACTTCTTTTTACATTAAGATCAAAAAAAGAAGGAGGGGCTTCAGATATAAACGATGATTATTATTTTAAGCTTAATAATAAGGTTATCGAGAGCAAGCTTATTGATATGATTGATATTGAGTTTTTCTCAAATAGTGATGAAATAAATAATATTATTAATTTTGCAAAAAAAAATCAAGTTATAACCATTTTGTCCAACCATGATTTTATGAAAACTCCCTCTGAGGAAGAAATATTATATAAACTTAATAAGATGATGGAATATGGAGATATTGCCAAAATAGCAGTAATGTCAAATTCGGAGGAAGATGTTTTAACTCTTCTTACTTGTGGTCTTAAGTTAAAGAAAGAAAAAAAAGGCCCCTTTATAGCCATTGCCATGGGACCTTTTGGAATTATATCAAGAATTTCTTGTGAATTGTTTGGTTCATGCATGACCTATGCATCTAATAAAAATGTGTCTGCACCTGGCCAAATAAATGTTAAATTAGCAAAAGAAATATTAAAAGTCATGCACATCTAATTATGTAAGGGAATGTGTAATTTATTGTTGTCTGCATTTTGGTCTTTAATCATTCCCATTATATATTCTTGTATGAAACATTCGTTTAAACCTTCAACAATTTTAAACCCTTCTGAATTTATATAATCCTGCAATGCTTCATTTCTATATCCGGAGAAGTATTTTTTATTCATTTCTGATACCGTATTAAATACTTCCTCTTTCTGCTCATCGGAAATATCTAATAGTTCTATACTCTCTTTATGTTTTTTGCATAAATTGTCAATGAAAAACTTTTCGGAATATTCATTAAATGACAGTAAGTTTTCATCTTTTAATTTTTTTTCCAAAGCATACTTCTCCACGTCAAGTTTTATTGTTTCATAGTCATAGCCTCTTGAAGGGGAGTAGGTCAACTGTCCAAATTGATGATTAAATACAGGCAAGCTGCTTGTTGCAATATCATATAATGTTTTTCCTGTTTCAACAGATGTATGGGATTTAACATCCTGAATATGTATATGACCCGATA
>CAZCTI010000278.1:0-1786 GCA_964501385.1 uncultured Clostridia bacterium | reverse complement strand
TATTAGCCGTTGTTGTGATGATTATATCCATACCTCTTATTTTATCGATTTTATCGTAATTTATTTCCGGAAAAATCAATTGCTCCTTTATTCCTAAAGCATAGTTTCCTCTGCCGTCAAAAGCTGTTTTTGAAACGCCTCTGAAGTCTCTAACCCTTGGTAGTGCAATGTTTACAAGTTTATCGAAGAATTCGTACATATGCTCTCCTCTTAATGTAACCTTGCAGCCTACTGCCATTCCTTCTCTTAATTTAAAGTTAGAAATAGATTTTCTTGCTTTAGTAACAACAGGTTTTTGTCCTGCAATCAATGTCATTTCTTCCACAGCGTTATCTAAGAATTTTTGATTTTCCTTAGCTTCGCCAACGCCCATATTTATTACTATTTTTTCTAATTTAGGTGCCTGCATAATGCTGTCATACTGAAATTTTTCCATCAGTGCCGGCACTACTTTATCCTTATATGTCGCTTTTAATCTAGCCATATAGTTCTACCTCCCTCCTGGGCTTATTATAAAACTGTACCGCACTTTTTACATGCTCTTACTTTTTTGCCATTTTCTATTTTCGACTCAGTTCTTACGCCTGATTTACATTTATCGCAATATAGCATAACATTTGAAGTATTTATTGTTCCTTCTTTGTGAACAATGCCTGCCTGCTGCATTTCTCTTGTCTGTTTTTGGTGTTTTGTAACCATGTTCACACCTTCAACGATAACTCTGTTTTGCTTTGGCATACTTGCAAGAACTTTTCCTGTCTTGCCTTTGTCACTGCCTGCTATAACTACTACTTTATCGCCTTTTTTTACGTGCATCTTTATACACCTCCCATTAAAGTACTTCCGGTGCCAGTGAGATTATTTTCATGAATTTTCCATCTCTTAATTCTCTTGTTACAGGTCCAAATATACGAGTTCCAACCGGTGTCTTATCATCTTTAATAATTACGGCTGCATTTTCGTCAAATTTGATATATGTTCCGTCTTTTCTTCTTACACCGCTTTTAGTTCTAACGATAACTGCTTTAACTACATCACCCTTCTTAACAACTCCTCCAGGTGTTGCAGATTTAACCGCACATACAACTATATCGCCAATATTTCCGTACTTAACTACTGAACCGCCCAATACTCTTATAACAAGAACTTCTTTTGCTCCTGAATTATCTGCGACTCTCATCCTTGACTCTGTTTGTATCATGTTTTATACCTCCCTTCAATTGTCTTAGGGTCTATTTTGCTCTCTCTAATATTTCAACTAATCTCCAGCGTTTATCTTTAGATAATGGTCTTGTTTCCATTATTTTTACTGTATCACCGATTTTACACTGGTTCTCTTCATCATGTGCTTTATATTTTTTAGTCATTTTAATTTGTTTTTTATAAAGAGGATGTGCGACAAGCTTTTCAGTAGCAACTACTATTGTCTTATCCATTTTATCACTAACTACTTTACCGATTCTTACTTTTCTGTTGCCTCTTTCCAAAGTAAATCCTCCTTTCTATTACTCCGCATTAATACTTAATTCACGTTCGCGAATTACAGTTTTAATACGTGCAATGTCTTTCTTGACTTTATTTATTCTCATCGGATTATCTAACTCTCCGGTTGCAAGTTGAAATCTTAAATTGAAAAGTTCTGTCTTTAAATCCCCAACAGATTTGTTCAACTCATCAACTGATTTATTTCTTAATTCTTTAGCTTTCATCTGCTTCACCATCCTTTTCCGGTGCCTGATCCTTCATAACAAATTTGCATTTGATAGGCAATTTATGCATGGCAAGT
>CAZCTI010000277.1:0-1787 GCA_964501385.1 uncultured Clostridia bacterium | reverse complement strand
CAGGAACTTATTTGAGTGCAGCAGCATCGATGAAGAGCAAAATTTACATAAGAAATATAGAAAAATCTCATTTCAAGTCAATTACTTCTTTATATGAAGATTCGGGATGTGAAATAAGAGAGACCCACGGTACTATAGTTATTTCAAATAACAGAAGAATAAAAGCAATAGAAAAAATAACAACTCAGCCATACCCCGGCTTTCCTACAGACATGCAGGCTCAAGTTATGGTGTCCATGGCAGTTGCAGACGGTATATCTATAATTGAGGAAACTGTATTTGACAGCCGTTTTAAGCATGTGCCAGAGCTTCAAAAAATGGGTGCAAACATTAAAACAATAGGAAGGGTTGCAGTTGTTGAAGGTGTTGAAAGACTTCATAGTGCCGAGGTTGAATCAAAGGATTTACGCGGAGGTGCCGCACTTGTTATTGCGGCAATGGGGGCAGAAGGAATTTCGAAAATTAACAATATACATCATATTAAGCGAGGATATGAAAAGTTTTTATATAAATTACACAACTTAGGGGTAATAATTACTGAGATAGAATAAAAAGTCTTGTTTGTCATCCTGAGCGAAAGCGAAGGATCTCAGGTTTTAAAAGATGAGATTCTTCAGGCTAAAGCCCTCAGAATGACATTGATGTGAAGTTTATTCATAAGATTGAAGAACTTGCGGGGGCAAACTACACGATGGCGGAAAACAAAAAACAAAAGAGAAAGAAAAGACGAAAAAATAAAAAGCTATTAGTAAGTACAGCAGCTTTTATTACAGCTGCTGTAGTTGTTGTTTTTTGTCTTCGTTATGTATATTACGAAACCCCATATTTTGACCTTACATCAGTTGATATTGAAGGTAATTTAACATATAGTGATGAGTATATTATGGAAAAGTCAGGTATTGAAACAGGAAAAAAATTATTTGATGTAGACAGAGTAAAGGTTAAAGATAACCTTGAAAAAGAAATATATATAGAAAGTGTCAGGGTGGTTTATGAACTGCCAAATAAAATATTTTTAAACATAATTGAAAGAGTAGATAAATATCAGGTTTTTAATAATAATCAATACATAATAATTGACAAAGATGGAATAGTATTGAGAACCGCTGTTGATAAATTAGACCTATTAACTATTGAAAGTTATGCTGATATAGTATACAATATAGGAGATGGTATTCAGTTTGAAAATATTGAAAACAATGAAAAGGTATTTACCACAATAGAATATTTAAACAATGAATACGGAACTGAAACTATTAAAAGTTTCAAAGTTGGAACGAACAACAGCTTTTTATTTGAAACTCAATATGAGGCAACAGTAAAAATTAACTTAGATAAAGATATTAATTACCAAATTGTATTTGGAATGAAAATAATCAACGAAAGATTAAATAATAATTTAACAGTGGCTAATGGATTGATTGATTTTACAAAGGGTGATAGTCCTGTATATATAGAGGACTTTAAAACGGAGGAGTATTAATGAATAAAATGTGGCAAAAAACCATGCTGTTTGTTATAAGCTTAGTTTTAGGAATTATTTTAATTACACAAATGAGAACAGCAAGCAATGTTTTAGGTACAGTTAATCCAAATGAAAAAACTCTTGAATTAAATGATGAATTGGCACGATTAAACCTTGAAAAAAACAGGCTTAGAGATGAATTAGAGTCACTCAAGGAAGAAAATCGTGAAAATGAAAAATTATATAAGGATATAGAAGAGGAATTGTTAAAACTTAGATCGGAAGAGCGTCGTGTAGGGAAAGAGTGTACGTCCTGGTGTAG
>CAZCTI010000276.1:0-1791 GCA_964501385.1 uncultured Clostridia bacterium | reverse complement strand
CCCATATCATCCAAAGCTCTTTGAATGTTTTCATTCAAAATTACATTTTCAATTTTCATTAATTTTATCAACCTCGTTCTATTTTTATTAACTTCTCATTATACTATGTAAATTATGTAAATACAAACTTTATTTTAAATATTTTATATTATATTCGGTTTAGTCTAACTATCTTTACGACTAAAGTTGCGTGTAAATTCCCGGTATTGAAAATATGTGAAACTGTGTAATTAATATTAGTATTGCTCAAAATTTGCAATTATATTATAATTAAGAAACTCGAACTAAAAATGGAGGAAAAAATGAAAATACGATATATATATCACAGTTGTTTCCTTGTAGAAACAGAAAATTCTTTTTTATTGTTTGATTATTTCAAACATAAAAATGATAAAACCGATTTTGATTTTGAAAAAGTTTTAAAAGACATATATGCAAGCTCTAAAGCTCTATATATATTTAGCTCTCATTCTCACAGAGATCATTTTAATTATGATGTTCTTTCCTGGTTTAATAAAAAACCTAATACATATTACATACTATCATCCGACATAAAAGTATACAATAAAATTGATAATTTATATATAGTAAGAGAAGACGACGAACTGACAATTAATAATGTAAAACTCAATGTATTTGGTTCAACTGACGAAGGTGTAAGTTTTTTAATAAATATAGACGGTTTAAACTTATTTCATGCCGGTGACTTAAACTGGTGGAAATGGACTGATGACACCGCCGAAGAAGAAAAGGCCATGGAAGATGCTTTCAAAAATATTATCAGCAAAATCTTATCTTTTGGTGCAAAAATAGATGTGTGTTTCTTCCCCGTTGACAGAAGGCTTGAATATAATTATTTGTGCGGTGGCGAGTATTTTATTAAAATGCTTAAACCGAAGCTGTTTATTCCAATGCATTTTTGGGATGATTATGAAACAACCACTGATTTCAAGAAAGCCATGGCATATCATAATACACATGTAATTGAAATCAAATACCCCAACGAAACACTATACGCAAATATCTAAGTTAAATTTATTCCCCATTTTTGTAATCATAAAACATAATATATTTTTATTTGCATAATATATTTTACAAACAGTATTTAGTGTCAAGGGGGAGTGTAAATGAAAGTTACTATAACCAGTGAAAGCGGAGATTGGAAAGAATTGCTGTATACCAAGGATATAGTCACATATGATGTTAAAAACCAGGAGATATTAGACTTTTTCGTCCAATTAGGAGATGCTTACAGCAACAATGATGCAATTGATGATATGTTTGAATGTTTGTATAATTTGATTAATTATGGCTATCTTTACACTGATGAAGACAATGGAAATGTTAATTATTATGATGATTTCGACTATGATGAAGAATATTTTGACTTTGATGACGATGAACAAGATTATGTTTCCCAAGACGGTTTTAAATTAATAAGTTCCGAGGTTGAGTATTATGTGGATGATGAATTAGTTTCAAAAGAGGTATACGATGATGCATGGGATGAGAGATTAGGTTATTTAGGCTCATCAAATTGGGAAGACAAGGGGCTTACTATTATTAATTCTGAAACTGATGAAATTATTTTTTTAGGAAAAATGTCATAAAAATGTATTTTCCGCTTTGTCATCCTGAGTGTAGCGAAGGATCTCATATCTTTAAATTCTAAAGATTCTTCATCTACGGTTCAGAATGACACGCTGCTTAACAGCTTATTTATAGCAATGATATGGGCTATCGCCCATACTGTGTAAACTAATCAAAAAACAAGGCACAAAATCGGGGACA
>CAZCTI010000275.1:0-1803 GCA_964501385.1 uncultured Clostridia bacterium | reverse complement strand
CCTCTTACATCAAAGACTATCCCTATAGTAGAGGTGTGTCCCCCTTCCTTGAAAAAATATGAGATCCTTTGCTACACTCAGGATGACAAATCGTTGGGTCTGTACTGTAACAATATTATATTCACAAAAATACCCACCGCACAAAAAATCAATCAAAAAGAACCGTCCCCAAAACTTCGAAACTATTGTCTTATTTGATTTAAAGCATTAATTACTTTTGGTACTATTTGTTTTTTTCTTGACACACATTTGTCAACATAGATTCCTTGATTGATGTTTTCTTCCTCAAAAATCATTTTTATTAGTTTTTCTCTTGATGAAGTATAGAATATATAGGAGCCTTCATTAACAATATCTGTTACTGCCATAATTATCAAATAATAATCCCTATCATATGTAATATCATCAATAAGTTTAACAAACTCATGCTTTCTATTCATTATTTCGTTGATATCCAATGTAAATACCTGTGATATGCCAACATTCTTATAAACTAAGTTAAATTTTTTGAAATCTTGATAAATAATTTCTTCTAATGTTTTGCCTTCCAAGGATGTTCCTGCTTTAAACATTTCCATTGCATATTTATATAAATCAATATCAACAATTTTTAGCAGCTCATTTACTGCATATTTGTCTCTTTCCGTAGTTGTAGGAGATTTAAAAAGCAAGGTGTCTGAAATTATCCCTGACAGCATAAGCCCGGCAATGTCCTTAGTTATTTTTATATTATTTTCCTTGTACATTTGAAAAATAATTGTGTTTGAACTTCCCACGGGAGTATTTCTGAAGCTGATGGGAATTGATGTTTTTATATCACCAATTTTGTGATGGTCTATAACTTCTAATATTTCTGCTTCTTCGATACCTTCTGCACTTTGATTCAGTTCATTGTGGTCTACCAATATAACCCTTTTTCTCTTGGGGTTTATTAAATGGTTTCTGCTAAGCAGTCCCAAATACTTTTTACTCTTTGAAACTATGGGGAACTTAGAATGCTTTGACTGCTCAATATCCTCCTTGCAATCATTTAAATAATCCTCTTCGGAAAACATCATAATATCGCTTTTTTTCATAATATCATCCACATATTTTGAAAGAGATATATTCTTCGCCGTATAATATGTGTGATATGCAGTGCTTATTATGTTGACCTTGTTTTCAACAGCCATTTTAATTAAATTTTCCGGCACTTCCAAATCACCGGTAACAATTATCATCTTTACTTTAGTTTCTATGGCATACTTAATAATATCGTATCTGTCTCCAAGGATTACAATTGAATTTTCATTCATTATTTCGGATCTTCTAAGAGTCTTTTCTTCAAAAGCTGCAACAATTACATTTCCCTTTATTATTTCATCAAATCTAAGAATACTTCTTCCAATGAGTGTTTCTATAATATTGTCATATGATGTGCATAAATTCTGCTGATCTGTATTTATCAGACTCATAGCGATATCCTTCATCGTAATTATGCCACATAAATTATCCTCTTCATCAACGATGGGAAGAGTTCTTAATTTTTTTTCATTCATATAAAAATAAGCAAAGTGGACGGATTGAAGTTTGGTAAATGGTGTTACCCTCTCAAAATCCAAATCCTTTATTTGTATTTTTACATTATCTAATATTTCAGGCACATCAACATTGAAGTAATTTAAAACAAATGATGTCTCCTTGTTTATATTCCCAAGAATATATGGGTTTGACGGCTCATTTAAATTGTTTTTAAGATGTGCAAGGGCAATTGCAGAGCACACACTGTCAGTATCAGGCGTTTTATGGCCAAAAATTAAATTA
>CAZCTI010000274.1:0-1811 GCA_964501385.1 uncultured Clostridia bacterium | reverse complement strand
TTAAAAAGCAACAAGGTTACAAAGATTATGGGGGAAGGAAGTTTTTTAAACAAAAATCAATTACGAGTAAAAGCTTCTGACGGAAGTGAGACTATTGTTGATTTTGACTATGCTATAATAGCAACAGGTTCAAAACCTGTTATAATCCCGATACCGGGAGTTGAGCTTCCCGGAGTTCTTACCAGTGATGAAGTATTGTCTCTTAAAGAAATTCCAAAGTCCATGGTTATAATAGGAGGTGGAGTAATAGGCTCTGAATTTGCAGCAGTATTTGGTGCTGTAGGATGTAAAGTTACTATAATAGAAATGCTTCCAAATATAGTAGCTAATATGGATCAGGATATTGTTGCACCTTTAAAGGAAAAATTTAAGAAAAGTGGAATTGATGTATATACAAATACTAAGGTTGTTTCAATTTCTGAATCTTCGGATGGACTATGTGTAAATACTGTTTCAGATGGCATAGAGCAATCATTTAATGCTGAGAAGGTACTTTTATCAATAGGAAGAAAACCTGTTACTGATAATTTGGCGTTAGATAATGTGGGAGTTGAAATAAATAGAGGTGCCATTGTTGTAAATAAAAATATGCAAACCAATGTTGAAAGTATTTATGCTGTAGGAGACTCAACAGCAGGAGTAATGCTTGCTCATGTGGCATCATCAGAAGGAATAGTTGCTGTTGAATCTATTATGGGTAATAAATCTAACATTGATTTTAAAACAATTCCTTATTGTGTATATACAAAGCCTGAATTGGCAGGAGTAGGTTTAACTGAAGAGCAGGCAAAGAATAAAGGATACGATGTAAAAACAGGCGTATTTCCAATGAATATAAATGGCAAGGCAATGATAGAAGCGCAGCAGGAAGGATTGGTAAAGTATGTTGTTGATGGAGCAACAGGAGAAGTGTTGGGACTTCATATGTCAGGCCCAAGTGCTACTGAGCTTATTGTTGAAGGTGCTCTTGCAGTGAGGCTTGAAGCAACAATTGATGAAATTACATCAACAATCCACGCCCACCCTACAGTGGCAGAATCACTCCATGAGGCAGCTCATGCAGTCCACAAAAGTGCAATACACATACCAAAATAAATATGTTTACCTACACTTAAGTGCACTTCAATAGACCTAGATATAAAATCTAACTTTGGATGTGCATTTTTTAATCATTATAAAAATTGAAAAGTAATGTTTATTCCTCTTAATTATGGATATATATTAATTAACATATATTTAAGGAGGCTATTATGAAATTACTTGTTCCGGTAGATGGTTCCAACGCTTCTATAAATGCAGTAAAAAAGGCATTGGAATTAGCAAGAAATTATAATTATTCAATCAAGCTTATTTCTGTAGTTGCAGAAAAAAATTCTGAATACAGAAGGCATGAAAATGCATGGAGAGGTGTTGACGGCTCCATAATATCAGAAAGCGTAGAGCTTGAAAAGCAATTGGAAGATAAGATTAAACAAAATGCGGAAAGATTGTTAAGTGCAATAATATCCAAGCTAAATTTCAGTGGCATAAAAGTTGAAACAGAAGTTTTATTAGGAGAGCCCTACGTAAAAATATTAGAAGCAGCAAAAAATGATAATGCTGATATGATTGTAATGAGCAACAGAGGTTTTTCTAAAATAAAAAGATTTTTTGTAGGCTCAGTTACTCAAAGAGTTATTTCAGAGGCACCATGCCCCGTATTGGTGGTAAACACAACCTTTGAGCCATAGGAATTCTGGGAAATTCTGGGGACGGACCTTGAAATTCCATTTTGTGGCGAAGCCTGTCATTGCTATGAATAAGCTGCCAAG
>CAZCTI010000273.1:0-1822 GCA_964501385.1 uncultured Clostridia bacterium | reverse complement strand
TATACATTCCTGGAAGCAATGCTGATGAAACAAACAAAATAGGCAATTGTATGTATATAAAATATCCGTTTTCCCTTGTTTTAAATGTTTCCTGCATTGCTAAATTTGTGAAGTATGCAATTATACAAATGCATGTAAATGTAACTATAAATTGAAAGCTTAAACCTATTATTTCAGTACTTTCAAAGAAAAATCCGGGTATATTTACAAATTTCATAACCGATACAAAAGGCCATACCAAATGAACAGATTCCTTAATTCCAAACTTAACAATTATTACAATATAACTTGCAATATATAAAAACATGCTTATTATAATATATTTTTTATTAATAAATCTGTTTTTTTCTTGAAAGGTTACTTTACTGTTAGAAAACAATAATATAGAAAACCCAAAAAATCCAAGTACAGCCCCGGGCACTGATTTTAAAACACCTTCTAGATCAAAGGGGTAGATAGGAAATAAATTTGAATAATCAGCATAGTAAGTAGAAAATATTATTAATAAAAGGTAAGGAATAAACGCAATTAATATAGCTACCGAAGAAATATTAGCCAACGTCTTTATTCCTTTTTTTGTGGCATAGCTTACTGTTAATATTATTACTATTACAATAGAACTTAAAGGTGTTCTAAAAAGCATCATAAGTTTTATTTGTTCTGCAAAGTCCTTCAATAGTATGCTGTTTGCAAGCAATAACATTAATATATAGTATATGCCTATTAGCTTTGAAATAAATTTTGGATACAATTTATCGGTAATTGCAATTACAGTATTATCTTTGTACTTTAAGAGCATCTTATTGATTGGTTTTAAGGAAACATACAATACAAAAGCTGCAATAATTATTGTCATCCACCCTACAGGTCCGTCAACTTCAGATAATAACAAGGGCATAAGCATCGATTGAAATGCAAATGACACTAACACTAAAATTGTAAGATTTTGATAAGGAGTTATATTATCATCAAACATTTATTTTTCCTTCCCATGTTCAACTTGTAAATATTTTGGTTTTCGTACCAAGTTTTTAATTTTTGGTCTTATAATAGTATCTTTTAAGTCTTCTCTTCGTTCAATAAAATGAGTTAAAGGTGTTAAATATGGCACACCAAAACTTTTTAATGTGCAAAGATGTATAATTAATATACTTAAACCTACCGAAATACCAAACAACCCAAATATGGAAGCACATATTATGAAACCAAATCTTATCATTCTAAGAGAGGTACTAAAGTTATAACTTGGTATTGCAAAGGATGAAAGAGCTGTTAAAGCAACTATAATAACTGCAATGGGAGTAATTAACCCTGCTTCAACTACCGCAGAGCCTATTACCAAACCACTTACCAATCCTATTGTTGAGCCTACGGGAGTTGTTATTCTAAGAGAAGCTTCTCTTACAAGCTCCATTACCAATTCCATCAAGAGGGCTTCAAAATATGGAGGAAATGGTACATTTGCCCTTGATGCCGCCACATAAAGAGCAAGCTGAGTAGGCAGTAAATTTGGATGAAATTGTGCTACTGCCACATAAAGAGCCGGTAAAAGCATTACTATAGGCAATGCTATATATCTAATGGTTCTTATTAGGCATGATAAGAGCCATCTTTCGTAATAATCTTCTGAAGACTGCATAAATGATATGAATGTTGCAGGTGCCATAAGAACTGTTGGAGAATTGTCAACAGCAATGACTACTCTTCCTTCAAGCAATGCCGAGGCTGCGGCATCCGGTCTTTCAGTATTTTCAACCTGTGGAAAAGGAGAATATATATCATCTTCAATCATTTCCTCAATATATGAGCTTTCAAGCACGGC
>CAZCTI010000272.1:0-1822 GCA_964501385.1 uncultured Clostridia bacterium | reverse complement strand
GTTGTTATTCGATGATTGCTTATCTCATTTAAACGTTTTTTAAGATGCTTGGTAATATAGATATGGTTCAGATTAGGATAATACATTTTAATAGTATCATATGGTAAATTTCAACCATATATTCCCTTCTTTGGTTTATGTTTGCTTTAATTTTACCATCTTTTCAGGCTTTTGTCAAAATTTGAAAAATAAAAAATTTCACAATCTACTTGTTACCTTAGTAAGTAGAGTAAAATTATTTTTAACTATTCTTGCTTTATGTAACTTAGTCACATATCTTTTATAATTTTATTGTATAATTAAAATGTTCGTATTTTAACATAGATTGTTAAAGTATAATCAAATTCTTTTAGCAAATAGAGTCTGTTGTCTATAAGAGTATGGTCTTTAAATGGTAGAAGAAAAAGAATCAGTTGAATATCAAATGAGGGAGGAGCAATGAGAAAGAAACACTATATCATCACTATCATGGTTTTGGTTTTGATCTTTATTGTATCCGGATGCAGCAATCAAACACCAGCTGCTTCTGACAAAGAGATAACCATTGAACAAGTAAATGCATTTTTAAATGAAACCGGTGGACTTGGTCCTAATGGAATTGCGAACGTTGTAGCAGTGGTTCCACATGCACATATTGACGGTCCAAAAAATGAAACACCCTTCTATGCTTTTGTTAATTTCAAGTATAGAGCAAGAGATTATGTTAAATACCAGGTTTCTTATCTGTCATGTACATGCAGAGAGGCTTCAGTTAATATGTGGCAAACGATGTATGTAGAGCTGACTTTACCGTCAAGCAAGAACCCTGATGATGTAAAAATAAAATTTATATCATTTGACAAGGATTCCACAGACCACTACACAGGAGGTCACTGGGGAGATTCTGACCCCATGCCTTTTGGTCAGACCTATGAGTTGTACAAAACTGAATACATACCATTCTTTGTACAAAAAGATTCAAAATATATTCATTCTCTAAACATAGTCGATGATATTAAAATAGAAGAATATCAGGCAGGAGAAGGAAGAGGGGAATACACAATTGATGCTTTATCAGGAGCTTCGGTTTCTGCTAACAACATAATAAGAATACTTCATTCTATTATGGATTATCATGTAACAGACGAATTCTTTAAAAATTAGGAGGCTAAAATGTTAAAATTTAAAAAATTATTTTCAGTAGTATTAATACTTGCAATCTTATTGACAGGTTGTGCACAAGCAGCTGCACCTGCTCCGGCACCAGCACCGGCACCTGCTCCCGTTGAACAAAAAGTAGAACTTCCTGCTTCACAGAAAACTTCAGGAGATTATTCATTTGAAAACTCTGGGATTAATCATGAAAACTTTTTAGAATTTATGGATGTAGAAGATGCAGTATATATTGACTTAAGAAATTTTGAAGATTATACTAAAAAACACTTTAAAAATTTTGAAGTAATTCCTTTCTTCGCATACATCTACAATGAAAATGCAGGAACAGAAGGCTTCCCACAGTTATTTAAAGGTACACACGATGCACCTGTAGCTGTATATGATTCTTCAGAAGCTGTTTTAAACGCTCTTTTCCCTAAAGATAAAACTCTTATGCTTATGTGTCAATCAGGCGGAAGAGTTGCTATGCTAATGAAAATGTTAGCTGCTAATGGCTATGATATGAGCAAAATATATAATATAGGCGGTATGGCTCAATATACAGGTGAACAATACAGAGAGTTCATGACAGACACAGAAGAATTAAATGTTGAAGTTAAATATATAATTAATGCACAGTAAATAATATAAAAAGCAGCACCTGATATCATAAATAATTGATATTTGG
>CAZCTI010000271.1:0-1824 GCA_964501385.1 uncultured Clostridia bacterium | reverse complement strand
CAAAAAATCTGCTCCCCCTTCAATCAGGAGTGGGAAGTGTAGCTAATGCAGTTTTAGGAGGTTTATGCAATTCAAATTTCACAAACCTTGATGTATATTCTGAGGTTTTACAGGATTCGGTCATAGACCTTATGGACTGCGGAAAAATAAGAACTGCCTCTGCCACATCCTTAACTATATCTCCTGAAAGAATAAATGATTTTAAAGAAAATTTTTCTAAATATAAAAGCCATATAATTTTGCGACCTGAAGAAATAAGCAATAATCCGGAAGTAATAAGAAGGCTTGGAATTATTTCCATGAATACTGCCATAGAAGCAGATATTTACGGCCATGTAAATTCCACTCATATAATGGGAAGCAAAATGATGAATGGTATCGGAGGCTCCGGTGATTTTACAAGGAATGCATATATTTCAATATTTACCACAGCTTCTACAGCTAAGGACGGGAAAATTTCATCAATAGTACCTTTTGTGTCGCATGTAGACCACACAGAGCATGATGTTATGGTAATTGTTACGGAAAATGGGGTAGCAGATTTGCGAGGATTATCGCCAAAAGAAAGGGCAGAAAAAATAATTGAAAACTGTGCTCATGAAGATTATAAAGCGATGCTTTGGGATTATTTCAACAGAGCTAAAGAAGCAACAAAAAACAGTCATTCCCCACACTTGCTAAATGAGGCACTATCATGGCACGAAAGATACTTAAAAACAGGAACAATGAAAAATAACTGAAAGGGGGTGCCCCCTTTCAGTTATTTTTCTGCGTGATCAAACTCATATTTTATTTCTTCATATAATTCTTTATCTTGAATAACTTTTGCAGCTGTTAACACCAATGCAGCAATAGTATTTTTCATTTGTTCTTTTGCATAATCCTTTAATGTGCTTTCAGCCAAATCTCTTGTATGACCAGCAATTGTTTTATCATTAGTCACATCAAAATATGGATGAATTGTAGGGCATACTTGGCTTACTTGGCCTGCATCTATGGAGCCTGTACTTTTTGAAGGTTCGCTCATTACTATTCCTGCAATTTCATAAATTGTATCACTAAATACTTTTGAAAGAGTTTGGTTAGTAACCATATTGTCATAGTTAAATTCAAATTTAGTAATTTTAAGCTCTGTTCCTGTTGCCAAAGCTGCACCACGAGCACAATTTTTAACTTTTTCTAAAAGCTCTAAGTTGTATGTCTTTGTTGTTGAACGAACATAATATTGAACCTTGGCATATTCCGGTACAATATTTGCTGCTTTTCCGCCTTCAATTATAACACCGTGTACTCTTGAATCACTTCTCATATGCTCTCTTAAGGCATTAACGCTGTTAAATGTTTGAATAGCTCCATCCAAAGCATTTATTCCTTTTTCGGGAGCAGCTGCAGCATGAGCTGTTTTTCCGAAAAACTCAAATTGAACAGGCTCTAAAGCTAAAGATGTACCGCTTTTAGTGTAATCGCTGCCTGGATGTGCCATCAAAGCAATATCCACACCATCAAATTCATGATTTTCAACATATGTAACCTTAGCTCCGCTTGTTTCTTCGGCAGGAGTACCAAACACAATTACAGTTCCGCCAATTTCATCTATTATTTGCTTTAAAACGATGCCGGCACCTGTACTTACAGTTCCCAATAAATTATGCCCGCAGCCGTGACCTATTCCGGGCAATGCATCGTATTCAGCCATATAAGCAATAGTAAGACCGTCTTTTTTTCCTTTATAAACAGCTTTAAATCCTGTTTCAACACCTGAAAAGTTTTCTTCAACATCAAATCCGTATTTTCTTAAAATATCAGTATGTAGTTTACATGCTT
>CAZCTI010000270.1:0-1825 GCA_964501385.1 uncultured Clostridia bacterium | reverse complement strand
TAGGTACTGCTGCTTGGAATCCACAAAGATTCTTTAACGGAGATTTAGTAACAGATGTATTTCCAAAAGACCAGTGGCCATTTATGGCAGCAAACTATAAGCCTAAATTCAGAAGTGTAAGTATGCTTGCAAACAGCAACAGCTTAAATGACATTGGTCCAAGCAACTTTGTAGAAATGAATACTCAAGATGCAAAAGCATTAAGCATAAGTACAGGTGATAAGGTTAAAGTTATGCCTGCTACAGGAGGAGATTTTGAAGGTACTGCTCTTGTGAGAGAAGGTATTGCAAAAGGAGCAATCGGTATAGCTTTTGGCTACGGACATTGGGAATATGGAGCAAAAAAATATACAATTGACGGCAAAGAACAATCTGATGAAATAAGAGGACAAGGTACTCATTTAATTCAGCTTCTTGACCCGACTATTGAAGGGATATTTGGATTCAGTGAAGTTTCTACAGGCACTCCATCAAGAAACGGCGGTGCTTATAAGGTAGAAAAACTATAATATCCCAGCATAAAAGGAATAGACAATCTTAATTTTAGAAAGAGGTAAATATGGACAAATTAATAATATGTAATCAAAGAAAAAAAATATATGAGCTTCTTTCATATTGTTTACTTAATGTCCCTACAAAAGATTCTGTTGAAGCTATGATAAAGGGACAGGAAGTACTAAAAGAGTTAATTGAGGGCAGCACTGTGTCTGAATTCGTAATTGAGACGTCTGATTTAGAAAAATATGAACAAGAATATTACGACAGATTTTTTGTTCCAACTTCGACCTCGTTTATACCTCCCTATGAATCTGCTATAATAAACAGATTCAAGAGCGGTGAAAAAATTAAGTTTGGAAAGTTGGATACAAAAGAAACCTTCCATGTTAAAGCATGCTATGAAATGGTGTCTTTTAATCCTCGTAATTTGAATATGTTTAAGCCTTTGCAGGATATTCAATATCCTGACCACTTAGCATTTGAAATATCTTTTATGACATTTCTTGTTGCTGAGGAAGAAAAATCATTGGAAAAAGATCAAGAGGAAAAAGCATCAAGATGGCAAAATCTGCAGAAACAATTCTTAGATGAGCATTTAAGCAAATGGATTGAAGATTATACAAAGCTTTCAGAAGAAAAAAGCAAAGGTTTGTACAGTTATTGGCTTAATCTTTGTGCTGCATGGATAAAAGAAGATAGTTTAGAATATTAAAATCTAATTTTTGTCATTCTGAGGACGAAGTTTGAAGAATCTCGCATCTTTAAAAATGAGATTCTTCACCTATGGTTCAGAATAACATAGCAAAAAAGGAGTGATTTAGTTGCCGGAAAATAAAAAGCGTTACGGTATGGTTATAGATTTGAGAAAATGCGTGGGCTGTCATGCTTGCACTGTTGCATGCAAAATGGAAAATGACACGCCGGAAGGTTGTTTTAATACTTGGGTGGAAGAATGGGATTATGGCACTTATCCCAATGTATCAAAAGTTCATTTGCCTAAAATGTGCAATCATTGTGTTGATGCACCTTGTATTGAAGTATGCCCAGCAGAAGCAACATTTGCTTTGGAAGGGGGAAGCGTTGTTGTAAATGAAGAAAAATGTATAGGTTGTGGAGCGTGTGTTATAGCTTGCCCTTACGAAGCAAGATATATGAAGCCTAATTTAAAGGTTGGCAAGTGTACATTCTGTGTAGGGAGAGCTGAGTCGGGGTTGATGCCTGCATGTGTCAGCACATGTATTGCTCATGCCAGATACTTTGGAGATTTAAATGACCCTGAAAGTGATGTGGCAAAATTAATTAAAGAAAATGAAGTTCATGGATTAAA
>CAZCTI010000269.1:0-1837 GCA_964501385.1 uncultured Clostridia bacterium | reverse complement strand
ATAGAAATTTTTGAAGACAGGATGGAAATAACAAATCCTGGTGCACCACTAATTGGATTTCTCGCTTGTTAAATGACACCTGTAAGACCGGATTGATTAAGTTGACAGAAGATTCTACTGGAGATAAAAATAGAAAATATGTTCCGTTTTGGGTTTGAAAATGGTTGACTGTTAGTTGATTATATCTTGTAAAAAACTTTGATTATTTGAAAATTACAGCATTTGCTTTGTTGACTGGTAGTTGACTGAGATGTAAATGTTAAACTGACGGTGCCAGGCACCAGAAGGTAAACTTATGAAAATTGAAACAGATTCTCGTGTTAAAATTGAAAGATACAATTCAATCTTAGAAAGGTCACCTATTCGTAAAAAAATATTTTTAATGTTTTCTTTAGATGAATCCTTGCAATCTACTAGAATAGAAGGTGGTATTTGTCAACCGAAAATTAGGTCAAAAGACCATTGAATTTTAGGTCGCTTTTTTGTTAATAGATGAAATTGAAGTGAACAAATTTTATTACAGTATTTTAGGAGACAAAGCTCTAAAAATAACTTTAGGGCGTTTTTTTATGCAATGTATTAATTATTATCAGTTATATTTTGAAATAAATCAGAATCGAAAAAGTCTTTTAGCTCTATACCCAAACCGAAGCAAATATAGTATATAGTTCTAACCGTCGGATTTTGGCTTTTGCCATATACAACATCATTAAGCGTTGATTGCGTGATACCTGATATTGTTGATAGTTTATTTAGCGTTATATTGTTCTCTTGGCAGAGCTGCAATATTCTCTGAGAAATAGCCTTTTTAATAGTCATAGTTTGACACCCCCATGTAATTTAGAGTATAGCAGAATATTAATAAAATAATTACCGATACATCGTTGACAATTTCCCAGATAAATACTATACTCATATCAACGATATATCGGTGATAAATTTCTAAATATTCTATATTTTTGAAGGAGGTTATGATGAATAGAAACAGAACTCTTTGCTTCAGTGGACATAGAACAGAAAAGTTGCCTAAAAAAAAGAATAAATTCAATGATTTATTACGAGGATTGTCAATTGAAATTGACAAAGCAATATCAGAAGGCTATCATACATTCATATTTGGAGCCTGTTATGGTTTTGACCTAATATGTGCTGAGCAGGTTTTATTGCGGAAACAAATAATACATTATGTAAATCCAGTGAATATAAAATTAATTGCTGTAGTGCCTTTTGAAGAACAAGCTGCTAAATGGAAAGAGCAGGATAGAGATAAGTATTTTAATATTCTATCTAAATGTGATGATGTTATTATATCGAACAAACATTTTAAGACTGGTTGCTATCATGAAAGAAATAGGTATATGGTAGATAACAGCAGCAAATTAATTTGTTACTATGATGGTAGTGGTGGCGGTACAAGATATACAGTTGAATATGCAAAAAATCGGTCGATACAAGTTGTTAATTTATGTACTTCTGTTGGTTCCCATAATTTGAATGTATTTTCTCTGTTGTAATGAATACGAATAAATTATTACGGTGTTATTTTTGTTGATGAATTAAATTCTAGGTTGCACTGCGGCGGCTCATAGTTGCTGTCATAATTTCTTAAATTTGGAAAAACAAGCTATAAAAAGCTTGCTTTTTATGTTATAATGATAGTATACAGGTAGATTTGGGTATAACTTTTATAGGTTGTAAGCGACAAATAGAACGGTTGAAGGAATTAATGATGTAGTGGACAAGGTATACCAGGCATTTGTATTTGTTAATATATCAAAGCATCGGTGCCAGGCACCAGAAGGTAAACTTATTTGTGTTGTAATTTCAATAGTCGAAG
>CAZCTI010000268.1:0-1851 GCA_964501385.1 uncultured Clostridia bacterium | reverse complement strand
GTATTAGAGAGAATTAGATTACATAAAAAAGATAAAAAATAGCTTCCGTGCCAGGCACCAGAAGGTGTAACATGGTCGGTGCCAGGCACGCGAAAATAAACTTATTTTATTAGGGTTGAAACCTCAGAGTTTCAGCCTTTAATATTTACAAAATAACTTGTTGCGACATACTTGTTAAATAAAAGCATAAATTCATTGTCAGATAAATTTGTCGAAAAGGTAAATAATACGCGAATAGGAATTGTAAAATTTGATATTCTTAAGAAATAAGTATTGTAATATTAAAAATTTATGATATTATTATTTCATAAAATATTAAAAAATGAAATAACAAATATGATAATTAAAGGTTATTTCATAATGGGAGTTGTTTATGAAAAAACCATTTCGTCCTAAATACTTGCCAGTTGATTTACCGCTAGAAAGTTTATTGGAGCTTATGAAGATAGAAACAGATGCTCGTGTGAAAATGGAAAGATATAATTCGATATTGAAAAGGTCGCCTATACGTGAGGAAATATTTTTAATGTTTTCTTTAGACGAATCTTTGCAATCTACTAGGATAGAAGGAACACAAGCAACATTTGATGAAGTTATTTCTTCTGAAATTACAGGTGATAAAAGGGTAGATATAATTGAGGTGCACAATTATTTGGAAGCTTTGGATCAAGGCGTTGAATTATTAAAAGTATTACCTATTTCAACCAGATTATTATTAAATTTACATAAAACCATTCTTGCTAATGCAAGAGGAGAAAATAGAAATCCTGGTGAATATAGAAAAGTTCAAAATTTTATTGGTCCTACTTCAAGAATTGAAGATGCTACATATATACCACCTGAAGCTAATTTATTGCCAGACTATATTAGTAATTTAGAAAAATATATAAATGATGATGATACGGAAAACAAGCTAGGATATCTAGTAAAAGCTGCTATTATTCATGCGCAGTTTGAAACAATTCATCCATTTTTAGATGGTAATGGTAGAATGGGTAGAATACTGATTATCCTTTATTTATTAAATAAAGGTGTTATAAATAAGCCAACTTTTTATATAAGTCAAGAGTTAGAAAAAAACAAATATAAATATTATAATTTACTAAATAATTTAAGAAATGAAAATCCTAATTGGGTAGAATGGATTAAATTCTTTTTAAGTTGTTCTATATTACAGGCAGACCATTATATAAATAAACTCGAAAAGATTGAAAAGTTATATGAAGAGATGTTAGAAATTTCGGAAAAACATAAAATAAGAACAGATTTGGTTAAATATATTTTTAAATCTCCTGTTTTTGATATTTCAACAATTCAAAAAAAATTAGGTATAAGTTATAATGCTGTAAGAAATAACGTGGATAAGTTAATTAAAGCTAATAAAATTTATCCTGATGATAAAAAGAGAAATAAAACATATAGATTTTATGACTTGTTAGATATAATGAGATAAGAAGCACCGTGCCAGGGAGTACGCCAATAAAATAGCTCACTCTAAGGAAAGGTAGGGAGTAGCCACATGGAGGTTCAAATGTTCAAAAATAAAACTTTATTAATAACAGGGGGAACAGGATCATTTGGAAATGCTGTACTTAATCGATTTTTAGATACAGATATTAAAGAAATACGAATTTTTTCACGTGATGAGAAAAAGCAGGATGATATGCGTCACTTATATAATAATGACAAGATAAAATACTACATAGGTGATGTTCGAGATATAGCAAGTATTAAGAATGCAATGTATGGAGTTGATTATGTATTTAATGCTGCAGCACTAAAGCAAGTTCCTTCTTGTGAGTTCTTTCCTCTTGAAGCGGTTAAAACTAATGTAATAGGAACAGATAATGT
>CAZCTI010000267.1:0-1852 GCA_964501385.1 uncultured Clostridia bacterium | reverse complement strand
TTCTTCAGTATGGCTACAAGCTTTACAAAAGCAGCATTAGGAGCTGAAGGTGTTGGCAAGGATATTAACATGGTAGTTGGAAACGGTTATACTAAAGGACATTCCGAAACAGCATTGCAAGTAATGAGAGAAAGCAAAGAATTAAGAGAATTATTCACAAAACTATACGCATAATATAAAAACTAAGTCAAAAATAAGCAATATGTCATTGCAATGGATACACGTCAGTGTCATTCTGAGGGCTTTAGCCCGAAGAATCTCATCTTTTAAAATATGAGATCCTTAGCTTTCACTCAGGATGACAAAGCACAACGTATTCGTTTATCGTGATGTTACTAACACATGATAATTCAAGGATGACATTATTCGCTTGTTTAAAATATTTTTAGGAGGTAATACAGTGGCTTATTATAATAAAATTGAACTTTGGAAAGATGTTAAACCAGAAGAATGGGATGACTGGAAATGGCAAGTTGAAAACAGAATAGATACAGTAGAAAAATTAAAGAAAATAATTAATTTGACAGAAAAAGAAGAAGAAGATATTGCTAAGGTTTTGGAAAAATTCAGAATGGGTATAACTCCATACTATGCAGCACATATGGATAAGGATGATCCAAGACATCCAATAAGAATGCAAGCTGTACCAACATTTGTTGAAACACACATAAGTGGTGCAGACATGCTTGACCCATTGCACGAAGATACAGATTCACCGGCACCTGGATTAACTCATCGTTATCCGGACAGAGTATTGTTCTTAATAACAGACCAATGCTCTATGTATTGCAGACATTGTACAAGAAGAAGATTTGCCGGACAAAGCGATGATGAAGTTGGAATGGATAATGTTGATAAATGTATTGAGTACATCAGAAATACTCCTCAAGTAAGAGACGTATTGTTGTCAGGCGGAGACTGCTTGTTGGTTTCAGACAAAAAATTAGAATATATAATCAGCAGATTAAGAGAAATACCACATGTTGAAATAATTCGTTTAGGCTCAAGAACACCTGTTGTTTTGCCACAACGTATTACAGATGATTTAGTCAACATGCTTAAGAAATATCATCCTATTTGGCTGAACACTCACTTTAACCATCCGGCAGAATTTACTCCTGAATCAATGGAAGCTTTAAGAAAGCTTGCTGATGCAGGTATACCATTAGGAAACCAATCAGTATTGTTAAGAGGAGTTAATGATTGTCCACATATTATGAGAGATTTAGTTCATAAACTTGTTATGAACAGAGTTAGACCATATTATATTTATCAATGTGACCTTTCACTTGGAATTGAGCATTTCAGAACACCTGTTGCAAAAGGTATTGAAATAATGGAAAGCTTAAGAGGACATACTTCAGGTTACTGCGTACCAACATTTGTTGTCGACGCACCCGGAGGAGGAGGAAAGATTCCTGTAATGCCGAATTATGTATTGTCACAATCAGCTGACAAGGTTATTTTAAGAAACTATGAAGGTGTTATCACAACATATACACAACCTCATTTACCTGATTTGGAATGTCAATGTGATGTTTGCCAAGGTAAGAAATCTGATCCTTTAACAGGAGTTGCAGGATTATTGCAAGGAAATGATTTAGCTCTTGAGCCAACAAAATTAGCAAGAAGAGACAGAACACATCACGAATAACAATACATTTCATTCAGAAGGCATAAGCCATGTCATTGCTATGAATAAACTTCGCGTCAGTGTCATTCTGAGGGCTTTAGCCCGAAGAATCTCATCTTTTAAAACCTGAGATCCTTCGCTTACGCTCAGGATGACATGAATGTCATTAATTGTATGATTAAAGGAAAAAACTATGAGATTAATTGAAACTATAAAACA
>CAZCTI010000266.1:0-1873 GCA_964501385.1 uncultured Clostridia bacterium | reverse complement strand
AACTATATTAATACCATGAATTCAAGGAGAAATAGATGAACAAAATTCTTAGAATTAATTTACGGACTAAAGATATTGCATATGAAAATGCACCGGATGAATATTTGAAAACCGGAGGCAGAGGATTAATAGCAAAAATAATGCTAAAAGAGGTAAATCCTAAATGCGACCCCTTGGGAAGAGAAAATAAACTTATAATTGCCAATGGCCTTTTGACCGGCACAAATGTGTCCAGTGCCAGCAGAATAGCTATTGGTGCTAAAAGTCCCTTAACAGGAGGAATAAAGGAAAGTAACGGTGGTGGTATTACAGCAATGTGGCTTGCGTCCCTTGGAATAAAAGCTGTTGTTATGGAAGATGTTCCTGAAGATGATGAATGGCACTACATAAAAATAAATAAGGATAAATGCACATTAGAATCTGCAAAACAATACAAAGGTATGAGAACCTTTGAATTTTGTGATGAAATGATAAAAAAATATCCTGATTGTGCAGTTACGTGCATAGGACCTGCCGGTGAAAGATTATATAACATTGCAGGAATTGCAACTATGGATAAGGAGAAAAAACCAAACAGATACAGCGGAAGAGGCGGACTTGGAGCTGTTATGGGTTCTAAAAAAATTAAAGGAATTGTTGTAGAAGAAAAAGGCAGTGTGGAAATAAAAGATAAAGAAAAATATAACCAGGTATTTAAAGAATATTCATCAATTGTTATAAAAGCACCCAGCTCTGTTTCATATAAAACTTTAGGAACGGCAGCAACTGTAAGAGTGTCCAATGATTTGACCGGACTACCCACAAGAAATTTCAGAGGTCAAAAATTTGAATTTGCAGAAGAGATTTCCGGTGAAAGTTTATACGAACTTATTAAGGAAAGGGGAGGCGAAGGAAAAACCACTCATGCATGTATGCCGGGCTGCATAATACAATGCTCCAATGTGGTTCCTGACAAAGAAGGAAAAACAATAGTATCTCCCTTAGAATATGAAACTATAGGATTGATGGGCTCTAATCTTGGAATTGGAGATTTAGACACGATTGCTAAATTAAATGCTTTTTGCAATGATTTTGGAATTGATACCATTGAAACAGGTGCCGCAATGGGAATTGCAATGGAAGCAGGAATAGTGGAGTTTGGGGATAATGAAGGAGCTTTAAAATTATCAGATGAAATAAAAAATGATACAGAGCTTGGAAAATTGCTGGCACAAGGTACATTAACAGCCGGAAAATCACTAAAGGTTAAAAATATTCCTGTTATAAACGGTCAAGCAATGCCTGCTTACGATCCAAGAGCTATAAAAGCAATGGGTGTTACTTTTGCAACATCTCCCATGGGTGCAGACCATACTTACGGACCAATGATAAAGACTGATGATTTTGTGGGAGCTTCAAAAAAGGCACAGATTATGATGGCAAAAATAGATTCTTTAGGCGTATGCATGTTTTTAAGGGGAGCTGTAACAAAACATATGAATCTTTTTGTGGACTTGGTAAATGCAGTTCACGGATGGGATTTAGATATAGATTGGCTTGATGCAATGGCAAAGGAAACCATAATGGATGAGCATAAATTTAATGAATTAGCAGGATTTAATTCAGATGACTACCGAATGCCGGAATCTTTCACAAACAGAGAGATTGAAAGTACAAACGATATTTTTGACATTGATATTAGTGAACTTGATAAATTGAGGTTATGGAATGATTAAGGTTAAAACACCTATAAATGATAATGAAGCAAAAATCATTACTATAGAGTATAAGGATATAACAATAGAACAATTACTTACGGAATTAAAAATTGACAAGCAGCATATTGGCTCTGTGCTTGTCAATGGTATTCCAAAAAATTTCACTGAAAAACTTG
>CAZCTI010000265.1:0-1875 GCA_964501385.1 uncultured Clostridia bacterium | reverse complement strand
ATTCAATACCTGTTATTCTTTCAGATAATTTTTCTGTTTCTTCTATATCAAATTTAACATTTTCTGCATTTGACTTAATAACTATAACATTCTCTCCAAGGCTTTCAAACTGTGCAACTATAGACCTTCTTGCTCCTTCTCCTATGCCCATTAAGCTTATAACCGCTGCAACTCCTATGGAAATACCAAGTACTGTTAAAAATGTTCTAAGTAAATTTGATGTAATACCGTCTAATGCCATCATGGCAGAAAATTTCAACCTTACAAAAAGGTTTGAAATTTTAACTTTATCTTGCATTCTTATTCCCCCTTATTGGTTTGTACTGGGCAGGAATGAATCATTCTCCGGAACTGACTGACTTGGCATTAAATCTTTTGTACTGCCTGTAACAACAAGCTGACCTTCTTCTAAGCCGCTTAATACTTCAACATACATATCATTCATAAGGCCGGCTTCAATTTCAACTATTTCAACCTGGTTTTCGCCAACAAGTATTTCAACTTTTTGTTTACCGTTTTCTTCAAATACAGCTTCTATAGGAACAAGCAATGTATCCAATGATTCACCTGAGTCTACAAAGCAATTGGTATTCATTCCAGGTCTTAACCCTTCTCTTCCTTCGACTTTTATTTGTACATTATATACGGTCTTGCCGTCTCTGTAATCTGTATAAGAGTCTAATCTAAGAACCTTGCCGCTAAATACTTCACCAGGCAGTGCATCAACAGTTACGGTAACAGGTGCATCTTGAGATATATAAAGAACGTCTAAATCTGATACTGTTGTGTATATAAACATTTCATCAGTGTTATACATATCCATTAGCTGCAATGACCACTGATCACTTTGTTCATTGGCGGTTATTTGGTCACCAACTCTGTAATTAACATAGGATACCATTCCGTCTGAAGGAGCCGTAACCATCATTTTAGATGTAAGCTCCGATACTTTATCTATTTTTCTGTAAATTTTTTCTATTTCATCATTATGCATTTTTATTTTGTCATACTCAGCCATTATTGATTCCACATCCTGCTGAATAGATGCTGTTACGTCACTTCCTGCTATTCTTACTAATGTCTGCCCTGCTTCAACAAATTCATTTTCGCTTACAGGTACATCTGTAGCAATAATTGTTGTTCTGCTGTTGTCTGAATAAAGAGTTGTATATACCTTTTCTTCATTTACATATGAATCAACAGTACCTGAATAAGATAAACCTGCTACAGGAAGTCCGTTGTTTTCTGTATAAATTGAAACTATCATGCCTTTTTGAACAAGTCCCGGATTATCAGCTTCTATTACTCCGTTATGTACATAGGTCATGGCATCTCCGGCGGGAACAGGGTTAGAGTTTAGTTTCTTTATAGTTCCTGTATAAAAGCCATCAAAAGCTGCTTGAGAGCCTCCCCCTTCTAATGGCTTTCTGTATTGAAGCAATACTTTTTGACCTGCTTTAAGGCTACTATATTCGTATGTATTTACTTTAAAAGATATCTTAACCATACTGTCATCCACAATTGTAGCTATATGAGGATTATCTACCTTCTCACCTTCTTCAACAGAAAAATCTATAAGTCTACCCTTTATTGGTGAACTTATAACTATACCGTTATATGCGTTTACTTCATGGACTGAGTTAATTTTTTGATTTATTTTATCTCCTAAAGCTTTTGTTTTTTTACTGATTTCTTCGTTTATTGTTTGTATTTCTTCTTGTTTTCTTTGAATGCCGTCAGTTAATTCAGTCAATATGTCCCCTAAATTTGCAGCAGACAAATGAACTAAATTATCACCTTTTTTAATCATTTGATTTGGCTCTACAAATACTTCTTCAACCGTATAAGTTACTGACACACTCATTCCATTTGAAT
>CAZCTI010000264.1:0-1875 GCA_964501385.1 uncultured Clostridia bacterium | reverse complement strand
ATTCAATACCTGTTATTCTTTCAGATAATTTTTCTGTTTCTTCTATATCAAATTTTACATTTTCTGCATTAGATTTAATAACAATAACATTCTCTCCAAGGCTTTCAAATTGTGCAACTATAGATCTCCTTGCTCCTTCTCCTATGCCCATTAAGCTGATAACAGCTGCAACTCCTATGGAAATACCAAGTACTGTTAAAAATGTTCTTAGCAAATTTGATGTTATGCCATCTAATGCCATCATGGCAGAAAATTTCGACCTTACAAAAAGGTTTGAAATTTTTACTCTATCTTGCATCCTCATCACCCCTTATTGGTTTGTACTGGGCAAGAATGAATCATTCTCCGGAACTGACTGACTGGGCATTAAATCTTTTGTACTGCCTGTAACAACAAGCTGACCTTCCTCTAAGCCGCTTAAAACTTCAACATACATGTCGTTCATAAGACCAGCTTCAATTTCAACTATTTCTACTTGGTTTTCTCCAACAAGTATTTCTACTTTTTGTTTGCCGTTTTCTTCAAACACAGCTTCTATTGGAACAAGCAATGTATCTAATGATTCTCCCGAGTCAACAAAGCAATTGGTATTCATACCCGGTCTTAAACCTTCTCTACCTTCAACTTTTATTTGTACATTATATACGGTTTTCCCGTCTCTGTAATCTGTATATGAGTCTAATCTAAGTACCTTTCCGCTAAATACTTCACCGGGAAGTGCATCTACAGTTACGGTAACAGGTGCATCTTGAGATATATAAAGAACGTCTAAATCTGATACTGTTGTGTATATAAACATTTCATCAGTGTTATACATATCCATTAGCTGCAATGACCACTGATCACTTTGTTCATTGGCGGTTATTTGGTCTCCGACTCTGTAATTAACATAGGATACCATTCCGTCCGAAGGAGCCGTAACCATCATTTTAGATGTAAGCTCAGATACTTTATCTATTTTCCTGTAAATTCTATCTATTTCATCATTATGCATTTTTATTTTGTCATATTCAGCCATTATTGATTCTACATCCTGCTGAATAGATGCAGTTACGTCACTTCCTGCTATTCTTACCAATGTCTGCCCAGCTTCAACAAATTCATTTTCGCTTACAGGTACATCTGTAGCAATAATTGTTGTTTTGCTGCTGTCGGAATAAAGAGTTGTATATACTTTTTCTTCATTTACATATGAATCAACAGTACCTGAATAGGATAACCCTGTTACAGGAAGCCCGTTATTTTCCGTATAAATTGAAACAAGCATACCTTTTTGAACAAGTCCCGGATTATCGGCTTCTATTACACCATTATGAACATAAGTCATTGCATCCCCTGCAGGAACAGGATTAGCATTTAGTTTTTTTATGGTTCCCGTGTAAAAACCGTCAAAGGCTGCTTGAGAGCCTCCACCTTCTAAAGGCTTTCTGTATTGAAGCAATACTTTTTGACCTGCTTTAAGGCTACTATATTCGTATGTATTTACCTTAAAAGATATTTTAACCATGCTGTCGTCTACAATTGTAGCTATATGAGGGTCATCTACCTTTTCACCTTCTTCAACAGAAAAATCTATAAGTCTTCCCTTTATTGGTGAACTTATAACTATGCCGTTATATGCATTTACTTCATGGACACTTTTTATATTCTGATTTATTTTATCACCTAAGGCTTTTGTCTTTTTACTGATTTCTTCATTTATTGTTTGTATTTCTTCTTGTTTTCTTTGAATACCGTCAGTTAATTCAGTCAATATGTCCCCTAAATTTGCAGCAGACAGACGGACTAAATTATCTCCCTTTTTAATCATTTGATTTGGTTCTACAAATACTTCTTCAACCGTATAAGTTACTGACACACTCATTCCATTTGAAT
>CAZCTI010000263.1:0-1875 GCA_964501385.1 uncultured Clostridia bacterium | reverse complement strand
TCACAAAAATGTTCAGCACCTATAACCTGAATAGGCTTATTTATAGCCAAACACGTTCCTATGGCATTAGTTCCTACACTTTGTTCATCCCATTTTGAACCTTTGACGAAATTTAACTGTACATGCTTTTCCTCTAAATCCTTATTTATTATCAAATCGATAATAATACCCTTCTCATCCGTCAAAACAACGCTGTAGCTTGTGTTTTTGACCATTTCAAAAACATTTTCCATAACAGGTCTTGCCATTTCAATAAGCTCTTTTTTCTTTAATATACTTCTTTCACATTCGTTTTGGGAAATTTTTGTCCCCCTTCCCCCTAGATAATCAACCTTCATAGCTTGACATCTATGCCAGGACTCTACGATTTCAGGACGTATTTCTTTTGACAATTTTCCGGTCTCAATATATTTTTCCCATCTTTTTTTATAAGCACTCAGCACTTTATCAACTCCTACAGTAATATGTTCTGAAAAGGATTTCCGTTGATAAATTTTACCATACATATAGTTACAATTCAATATTAGTTATTAATTTCCTAAATAAAGATGCCAAGCCCAAGCCTCAGCTGGTTCGAGCAATAACTCCTATTTTACTAACCCGGTGCTTTTAATCTCTAAATTGAGATTTATATTAATATCTGCTGCTTCAAAAACTTCATCATATTTATCCATTATGGGTTCAAAATCACTTTTATGATATTTATATAAATTATCCTTTATTTGTAACAAATCAGTTCTGTATGTATGTTGAAGCTTATCAATTGTACTTTCGGCAACTGTCAAAAAACTTTTTTTTGCTTCTTCCTTGATTTTATTAAGATAGTTTTTATCTTCTAATTTATTGATTCCTGTAATAAACGAATTAATATAAATGTACATTGTAATATTGTAATCTGCAGTTAATTTATCACCTTCTAAATTAAAATCTTTTGTCATGGTAAGGTTCACAACACCTAAAGATACATTTATATTTTCAACATTTATATTAATATTTGGGATCTTTGCCTTTTCCGGATTTATTAAAACCATTACCGTAGCTACTTCTTCAGGCTCTAAATAACCTAACATTTCATATTCTTTAACAACACAAGCTCTTTCAATCTTTAAGCTTTTATCGTTTACCTCTACTACAGGAATCATTGCATTTCCTGACTTGCCAAGGTCTAAAATAGCCTCATCAAATGTATATACATCCTGGTAATTTTCTCGTTTTAATTTAACAAGCATATCGCTTAAAAATCTGCCCACAATTGGATTACTTGGTATTTCGGTATTTATAATATCTTCTGCTTTGCCTTTTGCCACACAAATTTTTACTCTTCTATTCATTTGAGGAGATCTTTGTATTTCGTCAAAAATTCTTTTTACTGTTTCTGCGTCCCTTGCAACATCTTCTCCCAAAACTATTACTTGCATCAATCTGTCAGATATCGCTTTTTCTGAATGAAGGTAGCTAATTGTATAAAACTCTGCAAAATCAGCACTGTCTTTTGTATATGTAAGCCTTTGTTCTTCACTGCCTTCATTTATTTTTGGAATTTCAGCTGTAAATGTTAAATTATTAGGATTTTTATCTATACCTAAAGCATATAAATACTCTCTTTTATTTATTTCAATGCTATCCCAGCAACCGGAAAGTATCAAACTTGATATTAGTGTAATAAATAATATTTTAATGTTTTTCATTTTAACCTCTATCCCCGTCCCCGGAATTTTTTGCTCTTTTTATTTTTGCATCTACAAATGCTGCCATCAATGGTATTAGTAAGTTTAAGCCGCTTAAAACCAATATTGGCCAATGAACATATGGAAACATCATATACATTCCTGGAAGCAATGCTGATGAAACAAACAAAATAGGCAATTGTATGTA
>CAZCTI010000262.1:0-1891 GCA_964501385.1 uncultured Clostridia bacterium | reverse complement strand
CAAAATTCCAAATCAGTTATATTTACAGGCACTTTCACTGCAGGAGGGCTTGAAATAGATATAACAAATAACAAGCTTAATATTATTAAAGAAGGAAAGAACAAAAAATTCGTCAATAAGGTTGCACAAATTACGTATGCAGGAAGGTACGGTTTTAAATCAGGACAAAAAGTATATGTAGTAACTGAAAGGGCAGTTTTTGAATTAATGGAAAAAGGTTTTAAGCTAATTGAAATTGCACCAGGTATTAATTTAGAAAAAGATATATTATCACAAATGGAATTTATACCCGAAATATCACATGAATTAAAAATTATGGATTTAAGAATATATAATGATAAGCTAATGGGCTTAAAAAATATTTAGGAGGAATCTATGAGTCTAATAGGAATTTTAGTTTCATTATCACTTTTAATGTATGGAGCATATAAAGGTATTTCTGTGTTGATTTTAGGACCTGCATTAGCTGCTATAGCAGTCTTAATCAGCAGAGAGTATTCTGTTCTTGCAGGATATACAGAAATTTATATACCTGAATTTGCCAAATACCTAAATAATCTTCCCATCTTCTTCTTTGGGGCAATATTTGGAAAGGTAATGGATGTGTCGGGCTCGGCTAAATCTATTGCCAATTATATCATATTAAAATTAGGTAAGGACAAAGCTATTTTGGCAGTAGTTTTGTCAACGGCTATTTTAGTGTATGGTGGTGTTTCATTATTTGTAATTTCTTTTACAATCTACCCAATAGGCTCAGCACTGTTTAAAGCTGCTGATGTACCAAAAAGATTCATGCCGGCCTGTATAGCATTTGGGGCATTCACATTTGCAACCTACGCATTTCCAGGCTCCCCACAAATTCAAAACGCACTTCCAATGCAGTACTTTGGAACAACATTATACTCTGCTCCGGTATTAGGAAGTATCTTGGGTATCATTGAGCTTACATTAGGTATGTGGTGGTTAAATAATGCTTTAAAAAAGGCAAGGAAATTAGGTGAAGGATATGGCATCCACGAAGATTTTCTTCACTTTACTGATGATGAAAACATTCCTACCTTTAATAAAAGCATCGCTCCTATTATAATATTTTTTATATGTAATATAATACTAACTTATATTATTTTGCCCGGTATAAATGGAGATTTTTTAACTCAAAAGCCTTTCAATACAACATTAGCTAAGGTAACAGGAACCTGGGCGCTTATTATTTCTCTTGCAATTGCAATTCTTTCTGTAATATTAATCAATAAAAGTAAATTTATAGGTAAACTTATTGTTTGTTTAAATGAAGGAGCCAGAGATTCCATAATGCCAATAACAAATACAGGAGCTGTTGTAGGATACGGAAATGTAATAAAAACTTTGTCGGGATTTAAAATTATAAGAGATGCAGTACTTGGAATTTCACATAATCCCATTATTGGTGCTGGTCTTGCTACTACAATATTATGCGGTATAACAGGTTCAGGTTCAGGTGGGCTTAGTATAACTCTTGAAGCTTTCGCAGAAGAATTTATAAAAATGGCACAAGCATCAAATGTAAGCTTAGATGCCATACACAGAATTATGGCAATAGCAACAGGAGGTTTAGATTCATTGCCCCACAATGGAGGAGTTATTACAATAATTACGGTATGTCATTTAACACATAAAGAATCATACAAAGATATATTCGTATGCACGGTTATAGTACCTACCATTGCTCTTGCGACGGGTATGGTTTTAGCAATGATGGGATTACAGTTTTAGGAGGAGAAAATGGAATATAAAAACAGTCTAATATTAGTTGAAAAAAAAGATTATGTTGGAATAGTAACCCTTAATTCACCGCCGCTAAATTTAAATACAATAGAATCAATGGAAGAATTAAGAGAAGTATTTAGAAAAA
>CAZCTI010000261.1:0-1901 GCA_964501385.1 uncultured Clostridia bacterium | reverse complement strand
AAAGGCGGTTATTTTTTCTTCGCTTCCTAAAAAATCATTGTCAATGAACATTATTGTGGGCTCTTGAATGTTTGCTAAATCTTTTTTTGTCAGCTCAATATCAATTAATTTTTCTTTTACTCCTTCAATTCTCCACCTTAGGCAAAAATCACAAACCTTTTCGCAGCCTAATCCAAATTCCATTATAGCAGCCGGCCTGTATCCAAAATATGAATATTCATGCCTATACTTATACGTTGAGCTTCTGTCCGGCAGTATATATTCATTTCTTCCATTTTGTTCTGTAGATATATAAGCTGTTTCTTTTGACCTTACACCATCAATCAATGACATTTCAGCATTAATTGTATTTATAAATTTATTTAAATTGTCCCTTGTTGTATATTCAAAAATATAATCTACATATTCATTATAAAAACCTTCGGGATTTAAATAAGCTTGAGTACCACCTACAATTGTTATAATATTTAAATCAATCATTTTTGTTTCTTTGCACAGCTTTAAAACCATTTTAACATCAATGCAAAGGGATGTAATGCCAACAATTTTAGGCTTATATTCATTAATCTTTTCAGTAAGACTTAAAGTTTCAATCATCATATCGTAAATTTCAACTTCATGTACTTGTTTTAAGACACTATAAATCATTTCCAAACCTAATGGCTCTGAAAACATAAAGTCGCTTAATGTAATTGCTTGTTTAATTCTTGGTGGTCTTACCAATAATATTTTCATTTTGACTCCTATCGTCATTTTCATTTACTTTGCAGGCTCCATCACCAATTTGTTCACTCCTTTCAGTCGTGCAAATTGGGATTTCGCTGCATATGACCTACCTCCATTTTTCAGAAAAAGGACTCTGAAAAATGGGGTTAGGGCATTAAAAAATATTGGGAGTGATTTTTTGTTTTATTTGATATCTGTAAAACAAATTTACAATTGAATAAAACAAATATTTACCCGGTTTTCTAAAAAACTCTTTCCTTAATATATTCCTCTTTATAATTGAGCTGAATGTAAACAATGATTCATATAATTCCCAATAAGCATTTGTTAATTCATCCGGAGTCATATTTTTAGGTTCATGTACAGCTTCTGTGCCATCAAAGGAATAAATATTATCCTTGATAATTCTTCCTGCTTCTGTCATATCCTTAAAAAACTTAGTTCCCGGAATGGGTGTCAATATATAAAACCGAGGTACTGTTATTTTATTCTGCTCAATAAATATTTTTGTATCCTTAATTGATGAAAGAGTATCACCTTCTCCTCCTACTACCATTTCCGTTGAGACGTCTATGCCGCTATCCCGTATATTTTTAATAAGTTCAGTATATTTCAATGGATTTGCCCAGGACTTATTCATACCCCTTAAGCTTTCTTTTGAAATACTTTCAAGTCCGAAGCTTAAAGTTGTACAACCGCTTTCCGAAAGGTTTTTTAACAGTTCTTTTTCCCTGCCTATTCTAATATCACATTGGCTCATCCACTGCATATTTAACTTTTTTATTTCAATTAACATTTTGTCCAAATAAACTCTGTCAGAAAAAATATTATCATCTAATAACAGAAACTTTTTATAACCCAATTCTTTTACTTGCTTTATATCCCTTATAACCTCGTCAAGAGGTTTTTTAATATAATGCCCTTTATACAAACAAGCTACAGAGCAAAAGCTGCATGTGTTAGGGCATCCTCTCCCCGCCTGAACAGGCAGAAAATCTCCTATATTCTTGTTTATAATAAGATCAAATCGAGGTATTGGAGTTGAAAAAAATCCATTATCCAAGTTTTTTTCATATAATTTCTTAAGTTTACCATGTTCAAAATCATCAAGTAGTTCCTTCCACACTAATTCCGCATCTCCAACTACAACACTGTCACAGTGCTTTAGTGCTTCT
>CAZCTI010000260.1:0-1922 GCA_964501385.1 uncultured Clostridia bacterium | reverse complement strand
ATTTGTAGTGTGATTAAATGTCACTATTTTTTATTTTTTAGATAGTTTTCCAAGATAATTCGTTTATTTTTAGTATTACCTGTAATATTTAGTTTGTCATATATTCGTGACAATTGATTTCTTACTGTTCCTACAGCCAAGTTAAGTTCATTTGAAATTTCCATGTTTGTTTTACGCTCTACTGCAAGTTTAGCAATTATTAGTTCTCGTTGTGTTAAGCCATATTGCCCATGGTCTCCAAAACCCTCCCATAGTATTTTTTGCTTACCTTCACGAAATTGTCTCGATAAGTTCAAAATTTCATTGATTTGTTCATTATATATCTTATTTCCTTGCAATTCTAACAGAAGAGAATTAATATATATATTGTTTTCTGCAAAAGGCATAATTAAACCATCTGGTATTGCCTCATTTAATGCTGTATGCAATTCTTTAAGTGCTTCAGAATGTTTACCTATGTTTTCTAAAGCAGCAGAAAGTTGAATGTGCAGCCTTATTTTACACATAACATTATTATAAATACTATATACTTTTTCATAATCCTTGGCAGTAGATATAATAGTAGTCCACTTTCCCATGGATAAAAGCAGTTGGTTGTAAAAATCATATAGCATGGGCATAGCTGGAAACATAACAAGTGTTTCACTCAATCTTCCTTCTAACATCCATGAGGGTGTCTTCTCAGGATGCTCTAACAAGGAATAAATATAGCCTTGACACATATCAAGAGTATTTATCAGTGTATATTGACGTTCCTTATGCAGCCATTCCCTGCAAGAATTTATACGGTTTAATAATGTTTCATATTTACCTCTAAACATATCTATCCGCATAAACAGAAACTCTGAGCATAAGACTACACTAAATTGATTTTTCTTTTTAGCATCTGCCCTAGCCTTTATGTTTGCTATTTCAGCATCATTTATTTTTCCTCTCTCATAGCATAATTCAGCCGCAAACTCATATTCTGCACCCTTTCCATGTCCATCAGTTACCTGATAATAGTAGGGCATGCATTCCTTCATTTCATTGTTTTCAATATCTGCACCACCCGCTGTACGATGGTACATCATAAAAATTGATGGAGCAGAAAATGTCCATGCACCTTTTGGGTCAACACTGTAGGTTATTCGATTAAGCAAATTGCAGGCTCTGCGATGGTATTCACTCATTGCTAATATATTGTTATAAGAAAGGAAACTTTCAGCCACCTCAGCATCCCCCAAAAGATTATTGCGTTCCTCAATGGTTAGGTCCATGTTATGCTCTAAGGATTTTAGCAGCAGTGATTTCATGCGTTTCAGTTCCGGTATATTGTGAAATGAAAACATCTTTACCATACAACTTGTTATAGCAGATGGGTATTTCATGAAATATTCTTTCGGACAATTTTTTATCCACCTAAAAAAGTCTTCACTGTGTTCTGTGTTTAGGCTTTTCGCTTTATCTTTTGTTAATGTTTTAAGTAATCCGTCCCAGTCGCTTGCCCTTTCAAATGCATAGCAAGCATGTACATATTCGCCCTGCTCATAATACCAGTCTCCTAACTTGGAGTAAGCCCTTTGCTTATAGTTTTCAGGTTTTTTTGCAAACGCTTGTCTTGTGCATATCTGCAACATGTGGTGATATCTATATATTCCTGTTTCATTTCTCGTAATGAAGGCATTGTTTTTTGAAAGACAATCCAGCAATTCTTCCGCATCAGAGCACTGCCACAGGTATACAGCCTGTTTTGATGTGAACTCGTCTGTCATACCAATCATAATAAGAAATTCATGCTCCCTCTCAGTAAGAGGTTCTAACAAAACCTGGTATATTAAAGTATAAATGTCTTCTGAATTTGACAGCCAATTCCTATGATGTGCATAGGCTTTAAAGTTCAAATATATCATAGAAATCCAACCTTCACACATATCTGAAAG
>CAZCTI010000259.1:0-1924 GCA_964501385.1 uncultured Clostridia bacterium | reverse complement strand
TATTTTGAATTTCAAATTTTGATAATCCATGCTGTCTTACTCCGAAGAAATCTCCGGGTCCTCTTATTTTTAAATCTTCTTCAGCTATTACAAATCCATTGTTTGTATTTTTTAAAATATTCATTCTTTCCTTTGATTTTTTGCTTTTACTTTCATTTACCAAAATACAGTAAGACTGATATTTTCCTCTTCCAACTCTGCCCCTTAGCTGATGAAGCTGTGCAAGCCCGAATCTTTCAGCATTTAATATAAGTATTACAACAGAATTGGGAACATTTACACCTACTTCAATAACTGTTGTTGAAATTAGCACATTTATTTTACCCTTATAAAACTTATTTATAATCTCTTCTTTTTCGCAATTTTCCATTTTGCCGTGCAAAAGACCTAATTTGTAATCCGAGAAATATGTAGTTTTTAATTCATGAAATATTTCTGTAGCTGAATTTAAATCTAAATTTTCTGATTCATCCACCAAGGGAGCAACAATATAAGCTTGTCGTCCCATATCCACCTGATTTTTAATAAAATCATAAGCTTTAATTTTATTCTTATCACTTATAATATCTGTTATAACCGTTTGTCTTCCCGGCGGCATTTCATCAATTAATGATATATCCAAATCCCCGTAAATCATTAATGCTAAAGTTCTTGGAATAGGCGTTGCAGTCATTATTAGGATATGAGGGTTTTTACCTTTATTTGAAAATTTCGCTCTTTGCCTTACCCCAAATCGATGCTGCTCATCTGTAACCACAAGTCCTATATTGTTAAACTCTACATTGTCCTCAATGAGTGCATGTGTACCTACAATTATATCAATTTCTCCGCTTTTAAGTGCTTTTAGAATTTCCACTTTTTCTTTTGGTTTTACAGAACCGGTCAATATTTCTACGGTAACATCTAAATTTGCACTCTTTATTAATTCTGTAATTGTATCATAATGCTGTAATGCCAATATTTCCGTTGGTGCCATCATTGATGACTGATAACCTGAGTTTACAGCCATAAGCATTGCATAAACAGCAACCAATGTCTTACCTGACCCTACATCTCCCTGAATAAGTCTGTTCATAATCTTTTCACTAATCATGTCAGCTTTGATTTCTTCAATAACACTAAGCTGTGCATTTGTAAGCTTGTAAGGCAATGATTTAATAACTTTATCAGACAGTTCTGTTCGATTAATTTTTATTTTATTTATTTCACTTATTAAATTTCTTTTAATGTTAAAAAGGCCAAGCTGCATTATTAATAGCTTTTCAAATGCAATAGTTCTCTTAGCCAATGAATATTTTTTACCGTCGCTTGGAAAATGAAGATTTTGAACAGCGACCTTTTTTGAAATTAAGACATATTTTTTTATTATATCATTCGGCAAAATATTTTGTATTTTGTCACCATATGTTTCTAAAGCTGTTTTTACTAACTTTGTGATTTCGTTGTTTGTCAAACCGTATGTAAGACTGTAAACAGGCATAATTTTATTAGCCTTCCAGTCTTTATATTCAAATTCTATTTCAGGATTTGTTATTTCAAATTTACCGTAAGCGATTTTTACAACTCCAAAAACATAATAAAATTCACCTTCAATAAACTTGTCCATTAAAAATTCTTGATTGAAAAATGTAAGAGTGATAAAACCTGTATCATCCTTGCATATTGCTTTTATTATAGTCCTATTCTTTTTGATCCTTGAAATTTTTGGTTTTTCAAAAAGTTTGACTTTTAAAAGATATTTTCCTTGCTCTTGAATTTCATTTATATTTTTTACAGTTCTTCTGTCCTCATATTTAACAGGATAATAATTTAATAAATCTTCAACTGTAAAAATATTTAGCTTTTGTAATTTTAAAGCTCTGTTTGGCCCTACTCCCTTTAAAAATTGGATATCAGCATCTATCATATTCCACCTTTTAAAACA
>CAZCTI010000258.1:0-1933 GCA_964501385.1 uncultured Clostridia bacterium | reverse complement strand
TATGATTAGAGTGTCGAAACACACATTTATTTCAATAAATTAAGTTTATGTACCTTGAAAATTTAACACAAATTCATTTTTAATAGTGATTATGGAGATTTTAAAGCAAATAGTCGCCTGTATCCTTGCTTACTCTTAGCATAATTCAGGTTTTAAGGTGCATGAATCTAAACTGTTTTCAAAATTAAACAGTTTTTGGAAATTTAATGCTACTACCTTGAATCCGAAGAATAACTTGGTTTTCAGTTTTCCTCTGACAGGCATTTTATCAGCATGATATTTTCTTCTGATAACTGATGGTAAGGATTCAACCCCGTTTCGGAATCTTGCGAGTTCTTTAAATTCTTCACTTTCCATGTACCTTTGTTGTTTTGCACGTTCAGTACTTTTCCATGAAATAACAAGTGAGGTTTTATTTTTATTAAACTTTGGATTGCACTGGTCTTTATACAGACATTGGTTACATTTATCTTTATCAAGGGTTATTCTGCATTGTTCGGTTTTTGGATTGAATTTATTAGTTATTGGAGTCTGACCTCCAGCACATTGCAATACTTTTTTGCCATCTTCACTAAATATAAATTCAGCATAAATATCAGCAGATTTTCTTCCCTGCATATTAGTGGTTACTAAGTTTACATGGTTTTCTTTTGCAAGTTCAATATTTACCGTACCACCATATGCTCCGTCTGTGACAAGAGTGATCTCATCTCCTTCAGTTCCTGTTATGCTGTTAAGGGATTCTTTTAAAAATGCACTGTCACTGTGAATGTTTTGTTCATAAGAATATCCGGTTATAACGCTTCCGTTTTCATCAGCGGTTTCTATTAAGTTTGCAACATAACCACGGTGTCCTTTGCCAGATTTAAATCTGTAAGTAGCATCTGGGTCTGATGGGTTTTGCAATATGCTTGAATCAAGAGTTTCATCATCTTTGGGTTTCAACTGAAGATTACCTTCAGTATCTTCTGTAGCTTGTTCGTTGATTACTCTAATCAGCAGCTGATATTCACTTGATTCATCATATTCTCCCTTACATCTATGTAAAAGTAGAGATGCATCCTCAAGGACAGTTTTTATTTTATCATCTGTATTTTCACTTCGCATATGATAGATAACTTTATTATGATTATCTGCTTCGCAGTAATTCTCTAGTCCTTCTGGTATGCTATCTTCGTTCTTCTGCATAAGCTTTACCATGCTTGATACACAGGTGTATAACAGTTCCAGACGAGATAGTTTTTTAATGTTAGAAGCAATCATCATGCTGTCCATACGTTTAAGGTTTTTACGAATTCCCATGATTTCTGCTATCTGGGATGACAGACCGGTAATACAATCTTTAATTAGATCCATTCCTGTTTCTGTTTCATATGTAATACATCTTTCTCTAAATCGGCTGAGTGTCCTATCACTTAAGGGCTGTTCTTCAAAACTGGTTGTATTGAGAGCATATTGATATCTGACATCAAACATGATAGATTCCACAAGTTCGTCATCAGTATCTCCAAGAACTTCCTTTAAGATAAGCGCCCCAATTATGACATTAACAGGAGTGTTCGGTCTGGAAGCTTTATCGCTGTATAGTACAGAAAATGGTTCTTCTTCTATATTACAAAATATATTATCTGCAAAAAGCTTTGCCCATGACTTTTCAAGGAATCTTTTTTCTCTTTCTGTAAGATTAAAAACACTGTCATTGAAATTTATTTGGTTGCTACTGTTAAAAGCGAAAGACATTACGGTACCCTCAATTAGTTATATTTTATACTTAGATTATACCATAAAATCCTGTATTTTTCAAACCTTTTTCGAGTTTTGTGTTAAATTTTCAAGGTACAAATTTCATATTTATTGATTGCTTTTGACACCTTAATCATAATATAAATACACAATTTTTAAATTCTGTAAATAATTAGGAGGGACAAGGAAT
>CAZCTI010000257.1:0-1938 GCA_964501385.1 uncultured Clostridia bacterium | reverse complement strand
AATTTTAACATTAGGCATATTTTCCTTTATAAATTCAACTGCATAATCACCCGCTGTTATTGCTACTGTATGTCCTGCTAAATCCTCTACATCAACAATATCATTTATATTCGTTATTGCAATGGCACGAAGGCTGTATATTGGTTTTGAAAATTCTAAATACTTTTCTCTTTCCTCGCTAAGAAAAACATCACACATATGTGATTTGCCTGAAGTAACGCTATTAATTACATCTTCCCAAACAAGCGGCACAAATTCAATATCAACTCCAAGTTCGATGGATAGAGCATTCACATAATCTAATACCAAACCTTTATATTGACCATTTTCCTTTTCAACATAAGCAAAAGGAGGAGCGTTTTTATCAGAAGAAAAATACAGCGTACCTTTTTCCCATAAATACTTGGCTTCTTCATTTGAAATAGGCGAAGAGTATTGAAAATATTCATACAAGCTTAAATCATATGTATTATTAATAAACTGATTTGCCACAATTATAATTACCGTAATAAAAATAACAATTGACAGTAATGCGAATATTTTCTTATATGAAATTGTCATGAATATTTCCTTTCCTATTCAGTTATAATAGATTAATATTTTTGAATTATAGCATATATTTCACGATAAGTCACTTGATATGAAGCATTTTTAAACTGACTTTATATTATTTCAATTTTTATAAATTCAGCGTAAAAAAAAGGAAAAGGTCATTATGAAAAATAAGAGGTGTATATTTAGAATTCTCTATCATAAATTCCACTCCACTTATGCCCATTACATTTCCAATTTCATGCGGATCTGTAACCACCGTAGTTGTGCCACAGGGCAGCACGGCTCTAGCAAACTGCTCAGGAATCATCATAGTACTTTCTACATGAACGTGGGTGTCAATATAGCCCGGTATTAAATAAGAGCCTTTCCCGTCATAAGTTAACTTGCTTTCTTGGCTTGTTTCCTCTCCTTCTTCACGAACACGTACAATAATTCCGTTAAAAACATCAACATTGGCTGGATAAATTTCCCCTGTTATAACATTAACAAGCTGAACATTTTTAATTGTTAAATCACAGGGTATTCTTTCCATTGCAGCATCAATCAGTTGACTTCTGTCAAAATGCTTAGTTGTTCTCACCTTGTAGAAACTTTAACTTAAGGTTTAAAATTATTACATATAAAACCTTTAACAATTAACTCAACGTTCACATATAATAAATATATAAAAAAGAAAGGAAGAATATATATTATGGATTACATGTATAATCAAAAACCTTGGCAATCACCTGACTTTTATAGTTATTCCAATAAAAATAATTATCCTTTTTATTCTTTTTCAAAAAATAACTATGTTACACCAACAGAACCAACTCAATTACTAAAAAATAATGAAGATGAATTTAAATATTTTATTAATGTTCCAATAAGTACAGCTAAGTCATTTGAAGGTAAGTATTTTAGTGGCACTGCTTTTGATGTTGGCTTTGGAGAGGCGACAAAAGCATGGGCAAGGCTATACAATCCACCTGATTCGGGAGTTAATTTATTTATTAATGTTTGGACGGTCAGCGATATATTTTCAACACCATACAGAGTACAGATTTATTTTAACAGTACCCCACCTGGTATAATTCAAGAATCTAATCACTTTACAACTACAAATACAACTATTATACCTCCGCCTCAGCCAAAAACCAAAGTACAGTATGGAGTAGGTGTAAAAGGATTTCCTACAGGAGGAGTTTTTGCATTTGGATATAGTGGTTTAGCTGGTAGTACTGTTGGGGAGGAATTACAGGGAAGACAAATATTCCCTCCGGGAGGATCATTTACAGTGTTTTTATCTAATCCCGAGAATCCTACTATTCCTGCGTCAGGAACAGTAGGTTTTGGATGGTGGGAAGAACCAATTTGAAATAACAGTTCCTGAGAAAACTGCGA
>CAZCTI010000256.1:0-1967 GCA_964501385.1 uncultured Clostridia bacterium | reverse complement strand
CTGTAAGCAACTTTTACACTTTTTTCAAATCCAAAATAATTAATATCAGGATTATAAATTGCATTTTCTCTTATGAATTTCCCTTTACCACATCCTAATTCTACATGTATTGGATTTTTGTTATTAAATGCATCATTTAGTTTATATCCTCTTTTTTCAGGTTCAGTAATTGCTTTTTCGCAGTTTTTTAAATATTGGTACTGTCCCGGAACATATCTTAATCTCATATATCATTTTCCTTTTGTTATTTAAATAAAATTATACAATATTCTATATAAAATTAATAGTTAATTTTTAAGATGGTTTACATAATATAAATTATGTCACCCTTTTCAATAATGAAAGAATTTATCTTTTCAAAGAATAACCTTATAATAAAGGTGTGTCCCCATACCCCTTGCAAATAGGCTTAGGGTATCTTTATGTAAACCTTTTTGTTAAATAAATATTTATTGTCTAATCCTATTGCAAATTTTATTAAATTTTAGTAGAATGAGAGTATTAAACCACAAGGGGTGTATTATGGATTTTTTAATGAATTTGCATGGACCTTTGCTATACATTATAATATTTTTTGCAAAGATAATAGAGGTTTCCATTTCAACCATCAGATTAGTTTTTATCAGCAAGGGTGAAAGAGTAAAAGGAGCAATTTTAGGTTTTGTAGAAATAATGATTTGGCTTATAGTTGTAAGCTCTGTATTAAACAATATTACGGAAGATCCTTTAAAGATGTTTATATATGCTGCAGCCTTCTCACTCGGTAATTTTTTGGGAGTTACAATAGAATCAAAAATAGCTGTTGGATTATCTTCTATTCAAGTTGTAGTAAATGGAAAAGATGGAGAAGTTCTTGCAGATATTTTGAGAGAACAAGGATATGGAGTTACTATAATTGAAGGTAAGGGTAAAGATGACAGTATTAAAAATCTTTTATTCATTCAGCTGAAGAGAAAGAAAATACCTGATGCTGTTAAATCGATTAAACATAACTGTCCGGAAGCATACATAACAGTAAACGACATAAAATCAATGTTAGGCGGATATATAAAATAGACTATTTGGGTCCCATGGGGACCCAAATAGTTTTTAATTTACAAACGAATCATATATTGCTTGGATAGCTTTTTCAAAGTCTTTATCTTCAACTGCCACAATAATATTTATTTCGCTGGAGCCTTGGTCTATCATTCGTATATTTATATTGTTGTTACCCAAAGCCGTAAAAAGCTTTGCTGAAATACCCGGTTGATATGCCATTTTGATTCCAACAGTGGTTATAAGGCTTATGTGTCTGTACACTTGTACATTTTCTGTTTTGCATCTGTCTTTTAATTCTTTAACTATTTCATGACTTGTCTTATCAACAGATTCAGAGGGCAGAACAATTGTGAAGCTGTCAATACCTGAAGGGATGTGATCAATGCTTATGCCTCTGTTTTCAAACACTTCCAACGCCTTTTTTATAACACCGATTTCATTTGCCATATGCTCTTTATGAATATAGAAAAATGAAAAATCCTTCCTGCCTGCAATTCCTGTAATAATATGTCCGTTTGCATAACCTTCACCTGCTTGGTCGTCACCGATTATTAATGTACCGGGATTATCAGGTTCATTGGTGTTTCTTATATTTATTGGAATACCTGCTTGCCTAACAGGAAAAACAGCTTCCTCGTGAAGTACTGATGCACCCATATATGATAGTTCCCTTAATTCCTGATATGTTATTTTCTTTATTTGTTTAGGATTTTTTACAATTCGTGGATCTGCTATTAAAAATCCGGATACATCTGTCCAGTTCTCATATATATCAGCTCTCATAACACTTGATACAATTGCTCCTGTAATATCTGAGCCTCCTCTTGAAAAAGTTTTAATGCTTCCATCAGGATATGAACCGTAAAAACCCGGAATAATTGCCTTTTTGCTTTTTCTAAGCACTTCTATAAGTTTTTCGTGTGTGT
>CAZCTI010000255.1:0-1981 GCA_964501385.1 uncultured Clostridia bacterium | reverse complement strand
GAGATCCTTCGCTTCGCTCAGGATGACAAATGTCATTGTGAACTTCAGGTGAAGAATCTCGTCCGTTCCCTTATCACATACTTTTTAATCTAAAGTTATCTTACCCTTCTTGTTTGTTCTCCAAACGTGAAGTCCTAATGCAAGTCCTATAACTCCATATACCATGAATGTTCTAAAATACTCTCCCAACAAAGCATTGCCAAACAGTGACAATCCTATTTCAGGAGACATTATAAACATTGAGTTAAACAATAATGTACCAATTATGGCATGTTTTACGCCTGCTTTTTGTGTTGAAGCTCCTCCAACTAAAAGTGCCGCAACTGAAAACATTCCTATTTGTGTATGTGCACCGTATGTGTTTAATGTACCCATATTTTGAAGGTACATAATCTGTCCCCAAGAAGCAAATACAGTCGACAAAATTGTAGCAATAATTCTTGTTTTGTCAACATTAATACCGGAAACTTCTGATATATGCTGACTTTGACCAACGCTTCTGAAATCCTGTCCAAGTTTTGTTTTTAAAATCAGCTCATTGAATACACAAAGTGCCACTATAAATAAACCCGTTATAACCGGAACTTTTCTTACCATCATTAAACTATTATTTGTTGTAATTGCAATAATACTAATAACAATCATAACGATGCTTAATACTGAATTTATCAAAACCATTGTTTTGTTATATCTGTACAAAGCGGGGTTCTTTTTGTTTCGTAAAACTTTCCATGCCTGTAATAGCAGGATGCAAGCAAATACTACTAATATTGCCCACATAAATGGAATTTCCCAAATTTTATCCATGGCATATTTCAGTCCGCCTTTATCTAAGGTAACAAGGTCGACAGTCATTCTCACTCCAACACCATCAGGCTTAATCATTGGATGAACTTTAGGAACCTTTATAATAACACCCACTACAAACAGGAACAAAAATTGGTATATACCATTTGCAAAAAAGCCAACCATTAAACTGGCTATCATTTCCTGACCTCTTGTTTTGTTATACAATGAACCTGTCAAATATCCAAATAATACTGATATGGGAAGTGCCAAAGCCATTGTCAAGAAAAGTCCTGAAACTCCTCCCAATTCAAAAAACCTTACAAAAGCTATTGCAATTTGAGCTGCCATGGCACCTACTACGATACCAAAGTTTAGCCCAAGACCTGCAACTACGGGTATAATCAATGATAAAACTAAAAATGCATTCCTAAAGAATCGGCTTGACAATTCTGTCAGGAAAAAGTTCATTGTTACACCATCCGAAACAATGAATCCAAAAATTGTAAAGGCAACAAATATTAATGAAACTATGTTATCAGCAATCCATGTTGATGTTTTTGTTGTATTTAGTCTTTCAGATGTTTTTGTATTATTCATTATTTATCGCCTCCTTTAACCTGTGTTAAAGCATAAAGGATTATACCATTCTGAATTATTACACGAAGTATTTCCGACAAATCCATACCTTCAAATAATTGATTAGCTACAGGAAGTGCCGTGGTAAAAAGACCCTGGTAAATAATTACGCCTATAATTACGTGAGACACCTTTGCTCTCGAAGCTGTAGCTCCTCCTATTAAAACAGCAGCAACCGCAGGAAATGCCATATTTAAAGGAGCACTGTAAAGCTGTGCATATCCATAACCTTGAGAATAAACGATTATTCCAATTGCTCCTAAAATAGTAGACAAAACATTTGCTTTTATTCTGCATTTGTTTATATCTATTCCTGAAGACTGAGCAAATTTAGGATTAATACCGCCTGCTGATATGGCAATACCAGATTTCGAGCGGAAATACAACCAAACAATCAAACAGCAAAATAAGAATATTAATAGCATCCCTGTAGGTATTATTATTCCCTTATCCCCGGTTGCAGAAATAATTCCATTTTCACCAAAGAGTGTGAACCTTAAGAATTTGCTTAATATTTGCTCCCCGCCTATTGCATCAAGCTGGATTGTTTCTCTTA
>CAZCTI010000254.1:0-1984 GCA_964501385.1 uncultured Clostridia bacterium | reverse complement strand
TTTTTATAGGGTTAGAAAAAACCTGCCGCTTTTAATTAGCAGCAGGTTTATGTATTTATTGGTTATGAATGTTCTTTAACATTTTGAAGAAGTTTTTATCTCTTCTTGCCATGGCTTCTTCGCCCCTGCCGTCAGAATAATCATACCAACCTTTTCCTGTTTTAACACCAAGATTACCATTATCCATTTTTTCTTGTTGTAGTTTTGTAGGTTGTTTAACATCACTTAAATCATTAAACAAATAAGATGATATATAGTAGAATGTATCAAGCCCACCTAAGTCAGATGTTTCAAAAGGACCGAGAACAGGATATCTGAATCCAGGACCAAACTTCATAGCCTTATCAACATCTTCTACTGTTGCTACGCCTTCTTCAACAATTTTTAAAGCTTCTCTATAAACAGCAAATTGAATTCTGTTTCCTATAAATCCGTTTACGTCTTTTAAAACTACAACAGATTCTTTTCCTACTTTATCAACTAATTGTTTTAAAACTTCAACAACCTCATCAGAAGTTTCATCGCTTTTAATAAGTTCGATTAAAGGAATAATATGTGGAGGGTTCCACCAATGCATTCCTATGAATCTTTTTTTATTGTTTAATTTAGAGCATATTCCATTGATACTAAGTCCTGATGTATTAGTTGCAAATATGCATGTTTCAGGAGCTATTCCTTCAACTTCTTTCCAATAATCTTGTTTAATCTCCATTTTTTCAATAATAGCTTCTACAATTAAATCTGCATCAGCAAAAACACTTTTGTCTGTAGAGAAAGAAATAAGCTTTAGCGAATCTTCTGCCTGCTGTTCAGTAAGTAAACCCTCTTTAATTAAAGTTTTTTGGTTTAATAATATAATTCTTTTAGTATTTTCCAAAAACTTTTCTGCTATATCAGTTACGACAACTTCATAACCGTACTGGGCAAATATTTGAGCTATTCCTGAGCCCATTGTTCCACCACCGGCAACGCCGATTTTCTTAATGTCTTCTAATTTCATTTTTTCCTCCTTTGATTAAAAAATAACAATTTTTTGTCAACAATAAAGATGTAGCTTGGCTACATCTTTATTATATTAGAAAAAGCTATTTTAGTAAATACCTAAGCTACCTAACAATATAGCAGGTATAGATGATACTATAGGAAGTATCAGTGAAGTCATCATAATGTCAATATATGAATCCTTGTGAGTCATTCCTGTTACTGCTAACAATGTCAAAACTGCTCCATTATGTGGAAGAGTATCAAGTCCGCCTGATGCCAAAGATGCAACTCTGTGGAATGCTGCAGGACTTATGCCTGTTTCAGCAGCTATTGCCATATATTTTTCACCTAAAGCTTCAAGAGCTATACTCATACCGCCTGATGCTGAACCAGTAGCACCTGCCAATAAGTTAACTGCAATTGCTTCTGATATAAGAGGAGTTCCGGGTACGTTTAACAATACTTGTGTCAAGACTGCAAATCCAGGTACTGATTTAACAACTGTACCGAAACCAACAGCTGCTGCTGTATTAAGTATTGCAGTAATAGAACCTACAGCACCATTACTTATTGATTTTGTAAATCCTTTATATTTGTTAAAGCTGATTGCCATTGATAATACAATACCAGCTAATAAAGCAAGGATTATATCCCACTTTAAGAAGTTCATTGTTACTATAACAGTTATTAAAGGTAAAAATGATAGAAATGGGTTTGGTAAATTGCTATAATCCACTTCTACAGCTTCTTTACCTTTTGGTTCAGTAAATACATCACCTGCTGCAGTAAATTTTCTTTCTCTGTATTGTAGCCATAAAATACCTAATCCAAACATAAGTACAGCTGCAACAATACCCATTATAGGAGCTGCTGCAGGTGTAGTTCCATAAAATTTAGTAGGGATAATGTTTTGAATTTGTGGTGTTCCAGGGATAGCTGTCATTGTAAATGTAAATGAACCAAGAGCTATTGCACCGGGAAGTAATTTTCTTGTAATATT
>CAZCTI010000253.1:0-1996 GCA_964501385.1 uncultured Clostridia bacterium | reverse complement strand
TGGAAAGCATGTCAATGAAATTGTGGCTAAATATATAAAGTAGGCAAAGAACCCTTCAGGGTTCTTTTTTAAACCCAATTTCAGGGACGGTTCTTTTTGATTGATAAACATTATCAGTTAAAGTTTTTGTAGAAAAAAACGCTCAAATAAGTTATAATATAAACAAAGGGATAAAATTTTCATATTTGGAGGAGTTTATGAAAGTAAAAGTCTGTGTTGGCTCAAATTGTACATTATTAGGTTCCATGAATATTTTAGATCAATTAGATGATTTAAAGGATATAATTCTTGAAGATGCTGATAACTTCAGCGACGAAGAATTAGAAGTGGAAGCAATAAAATGTTTAGGATTCTGCAAAGAAAAAGAAAAGGAAAATGTTGCACCTATAGTCGTTATAGATAATGAACCTATGTTCAATGCAACAAGTCAGATTGTAATGGAGAAAATTGTTAACAAGCTGAGGAAATGACAGAAGAATTTTTGGAGGATTTTTTTTATGAAAGAAAGTTACGTTGATCTAATTAACATCAGAAGACAGGTATTTGCAAAGATTGCAAAAATGGCTTATGATGGAACTGATTTAAGTGAGTTAGAGAAATCATCATTTGAAATTTTGCCTGGCGAAGTTGCAACATACAGAGACAGCGTATTTAGGGAAAGAGCCATTGTAGATGAGAGACTAAGGCTTACAATGGGGTTAAATGCAAGAAAACCAACGGAATACCATCGTGTAACTGACGGGATTAAAGAAGTGAATGTTGATAAAATTCAATTTATTGAGCCATTGATAAATGTAATTACCCATGCATGCGAAGCGTGTCCTACAAAAGCTTTTTATGTTACGGATAATTGCAGAAAATGTTTAGCTCATCCATGTACCAATGTATGCCCTGTAAATGCAGTTTCCATTGGAAAAAACAGAGCTATAATTGATCAGGATAAATGTATTAAGTGTGGAAGATGTAAAGAAACCTGCCCTTACAGTGCAATTGTCAAATATGATAGACCTTGTGCAGCTGCATGTGGTGTTAATGCCATAGACAGCGATTATTTAGGAAGAGCGGAGATTAACAGAGACAGATGCGTATCCTGCGGAGCTTGTATCACTCAGTGTCCTTATGGAGCGATTTCAGATAAATCTCAAATATATCAGTTAATAAAGGCACTAAAAACCAATAATCATATGTATGCAATTATCGCACCTTCATTTTTAGGTCAATTTGGCCCCTTAGCAACACCTGTTCAAATATTTGAAGGTATAAAACAACTTGGATTTGAAGATGTAGTAGAAGTTAGTTTGGGGGCTGATATTACAACACTTCGTGAAGCTCATGAATTTCTTGAAAAAGTACCTGAAGAAATTCCTTATATGGGAACAAGCTGCTGTAATTCTTGGACTATAATGGTAGAGAAACTATTCCCTGACCAGTATGATTATATTTCTGACTCTGCATCTCCAATGGTTGAAACTGCTAAGTATATTATGAATAAGGACCCTGAAGCAAGAATAACATTTATAGGGCCTTGTATATCAAAAAAGTTAGAAGCATTAAGAGAAGAAGTTAAGGACTATGTACATTTTGTTATAACATTTGAAGAACTTATGGGAATGTTTGTTGCTAAAAATATAGAATTATCTGAAATAGAAGTATCCAAAGAAATTCAGGATGCTTCAACATTAGGCCGTGGTTATGCCATAGCTGGCGGTGTAGCAGAGGCGGTTAAAAAGACTGCTCAGAAAATAGAACCATCAAGAGAGATAAATTTTGAAGGTGCCTCAACTTTACATGAATGCGTAAAACTGATGAGGTTGGCAAAGGCAGGAAAGAAAAACGGATATTTGCTTGAAGGTATGGCTTGCCAGGGAGGATGTATTGCAGGACCCGGAACATTGGCTTCATTTAACAGAGTACGAAAAGCAGTAACAGAGTTCAAAAACCAAGCAGAATTTAAGTCTCCGCTTGACAATATTATTATAGATGAAAATTTAAGAAA
>CAZCTI010000252.1:0-1999 GCA_964501385.1 uncultured Clostridia bacterium | reverse complement strand
GGGTGAATTAGTAGAATATATAGCAAAATCACTTGTTGACAATCCTGATATGGTTACAGTCAATGAAGTTGAAGGTAGCCAATCACTGATAATTGAATTAAAAGTAGCTCCTGAAGACATGGGTAAAGTAATCGGAAAACAAGGTAGAATTGCAAAAGCAATTAGAACAGTTGTTAAAGCAGCAGCTACAAAGGATAACAAAAGGGTTATAGTAGAAATTATTCAATAGTAATACCTGAGGTTGCAATGGATTATATTAAAGTTGGCAAAATAGTAAATACTCACGGTGTCAAAGGATATGTAAAATGCATGCCTATGACCGATGATTTGGAAAGATTTGAAGAATTAAAATATGTCTATACTGAAAAAGATGATATGAAGCGTGCAATCAGCGATGTGTGGTTCCAAAAAGGAATGGTTTATGTTAAACTTAAAAATATCGATGATATGAGTACTGCTGAAACATTCAAAGACACATATATTTCCATATTGGAAGACCAGTTAAGAGTTCTTCCCCAAGATTCATATTATTTATTTGATTTAGAGGGAATGGATGTATATTCAACCGAGGGTGATTATATAGGCAGAATTTCTGATATTTTTCAAACAGGAGCCAATGATGTTTATGAAGTAAAAAACAATAATAAATCTTATTTGATACCTGCAATCAAGGATGTTGTGAAATTAGTCAATGTTCAAGATAAAAAAATGATAATAAATATTATCGAAGGGTTGCTTGAATGAAATTTGAAATAATTACTTTATTTCCGGAATTGATTGAAGTTTATGCAAAAAACGGAATCATCGGCAGAGCTGTGGAAAACAAATTGTTCCACATAGAATATGTGAACCTTAGGGATTATTCCGAAGATAAACATAGAAAAGTTGATGATTATCCTTATGGCGGTGGTCCGGGCATGCTCCTTAAGCCTGAACCAATGTTTAAAGCTTTAGATGCTATAAAAAAGCATAATTCATATATTATTTATTTATCACCAAAAGGTAATTTATTTAATCAGAATAAAGCTATAGAGCTATCCTGCAAGGAACATATAATATTTATTCCGGGGCATTATGAAGGCATAGATCAAAGAATTATCGACAAATATGTTGATGAGGAAATATCTGTGGGGGATTATGTTTTAACAAGCGGAGAACTGCCTGCTTTGATGATTGTTGATGCAGTAGGAAGACTGATTCCCGGAGTGTTGGGCTCAGATGAATCCTCAAAAGAAGAATCACACAGCTCTAATTTGTTAGAGTATCCACAATACACAAGACCGGAAAGTTATATGGGATTAAATGTACCGGAAATTTTATTATCCGGTCATCACAAAAACATTGAAGAATGGCGTTTGTTTAAAGCTATAGAAATAACTTTAAAAAGGCGTCCCGATATGATAAATGACAAAAATATAATTGAAAAATACAACAAATTGGCAAGAAAATACAAATAAATGTTGTATGCAATGTAACAAAAACGCTTAGGCGAAGGGAGGTATACAAATGGACTTAATAAAATCATTAGAAAATGAACAGCTTAAAAGTGAATTAACACCTTTTAATGTTGGAGATACTATAAAAGTACATGTTAAAATCAAAGAAGGTAACAGAGAAAGAATTCAGGTATTCGAAGGTATCGTAATTAAAAAACAAGGCGAAAGCAACAGAGCAACTTTTACAGTAAGAAAAATTTCTTACGGAGTTGGAGTTGAAAGAACATTCCCAATTCATTCACCAAAGATTGATAAAATCGAGGTTGTAAGAAAAGGAAAAGTTAGACGTGCAAGATTGTTCTATTTAAGAGAAAGAACAGGAAAAGCAACTAAAGTTAAAGAATTAAGAAAATACTAAGAATGATTGAGGGCGTATGTCCTCAATTTTGTTTAAAAGATATGGGGACACACCTCTAAAGTAGGGATAACTTTGGAGGAAGCTTTAGAGGAATGTCACCTTAATGAGTACATATAAAGAGGTATAACATGAATATAAATTGGTA
>CAZCTI010000251.1:0-2001 GCA_964501385.1 uncultured Clostridia bacterium | reverse complement strand
ACTAAAATCAGGTCTTTATTAAATATGAATAGCAATGGAGTATCTTTACAAGGAGTAAATATTGATTAAGGAAATAATTGTAGTTGAAGGAAAAGCTGATATTTCAGCAGTAAAGAAGGCTGTTGATGCTCAGGTAATTTCAACAAGCGGATTAGGTATAAATGATAAAATAATTAATATTATTAAGAAGGCATCTAAAAACAGAGGAATAATAATATTGACAGACCCTGATTATCCGGGTAAGAAAATAAGAAATATTTTAAGCTCGGAAATAGAAAACTGTAAGCATGCATTTATACCAAGAGATAAGGCCAATAAAGACGGGGACATAGGAGTTGAAAATGCATCCCCTGAAGCAATTATAGAAGCACTAAATAATGTTAGAGCTGAAGTAGCAGAGAATAGACAAGAATTTACTAACAATGATATGGTGTATTACGGATTGGTCGGAACTGACAATTCTTCGAAAAGAAGAGGTCTCATAGGTGATGAATTAGGAATAGGTTACTGCAGTGCAAAACAGTTTTTGAAAAGACTCAATTCTTTTGGCATTACAAGAGAAGAATTAGAAGAAGCCATAGATAAAGTATCGAGGATAAATAATGGATGAAATAAAATTATATTCACCTAAGGTAATGATGGATATTCTTGACAGATACGGATTTAAGTTCAGTAAAAGCTTAGGACAAAATTTTTTGATTGACGGAAATATAATAAATAAAATTGCTGAAACAGCTGATTTAGACCAAAATTCAGGTGTTTTGGAAATAGGTCCTGGTTTTGGTACCCTTACTCAAGTATTGTGCAAGAAAGCTAAAAAGGTAATTGCTATAGAAGTTGATAAAAGCTTGATGGAGGTTCATAAGGGCACCCTTAATTTTCCTAACTTAAAAATAATATATGAGGATTTTCTTAAGGTTGATGTAAATAAACTTATTGAAGAAGAATTCCGGGGGCTTAATGTAAAAATAGTTGCAAATCTTCCATACTACATAACTACACCTATTATAATGAAGATCTTGGAGGAAAAATACAAAATTTCTAAAATTGTTGTAATGGTTCAAAAAGAAGTGGCACAAAGACTTAATTCAAAAGCAGGAACTAAGGAGTATGGTGCAATTACTCTTGCTGTTCAGTACAGAGCAGATACAAATATTGCAATGATAGTTCCAAATACAGTATTTATGCCAAAACCAAAGGTTGATTCTGCAGTTATTGAATTTGATATTCTCTCTAAGCCAAGGATTGAAGTAATAGATGAAAATATGCTTTTTGCAGTAATTAAGGCATCCTTCGGTCAAAGGAGGAAAACAATTATAAATGGATTAAGCAATAGTTTAAGTTTGTCAAAAGAATTAATAAATGAATCTTTAGTTTGTGCCGGTATAAATCCGGGTATAAGAGGAGAGAAGTTAACACTTTTAGAATTTGGAAAAATTGCTGATGAAATAAGTAATAGAATTAAAAATTAGGAGGATGTTATGAAAATTTATACTAAGACAGGAGACAAAGGGCAAACATCATTGTATGACGGTACCAGAGTTGATAAGGATTCATTAAGAGTGGAATCTTACGGAACTGTGGACGAGTTAAATTCATATATTGGTTTTGCAGCTAAATTTATAAATGATGAAAGTATTAAGGATGATTTAAAAAAAATCCAAATGCGTTTATTTTTTGTTGCAGGAGAATTAGCTACAGTTGAAGAAGGAAAATTTAAGTTTAAAGTTAATGAAGAGGATATTTTAGCCTTGGAAAGAATAATAGATGATTATCTGCCTAAAATAAGCGGTGCTGATAAGTTCATTGTACCGGGCTCTTCAGAATCCTCAGCAGTACTTCATGTGGCAAGAACGATTTGCCGAAGAGCAGAAAGAAGAATTTTAACCTTAAAACGTCATGAAGAAGTTAGTGACACATTGTTAAAATTTGTAAACAGATTGTCTGATGTTCTTTACACATATGCAAGATTTTTAGAAAGTAACCTAACAATTATGAATT
>CAZCTI010000250.1:0-2018 GCA_964501385.1 uncultured Clostridia bacterium | reverse complement strand
TAATATATTCAAGACCATATCCATTTTATCCATCTGCGTTTAAATCCAACAATTTATATCCAAATACAATCAGTTACCATGATGATTTCTGGTTTGTATTCTATCCTTATGTAAGAATGGAATTGGATTATATCAATAGAACAAATGATGTTTATTGGGCGTATTAAAAATATAAATGGCAAGAAAAATAGGAAATGAATTAAAGTAATGATTATTTAGGACGTAGATGGTTAGAAGAGAAAAACTGTATTTCAAAAGAGGTGAACAGATATTACTTAAAGCCTTGAATCATCCAGGCTTAAGGAATTATGTGAATATTAATTATTTACAAAAGCTTATATCTGGGTATAAAATTAAGGAGTTTAGCTATTAAAAAGCACATTCTCTGTATGACATGGGTTTACTTAGATAATTTAGTATAGGCGTTTCTTCTTCAAGTATTTTAAGGAGTAATTTTATGCGAATACCAAAAAGCAGGTATGATATAGTAATTGATATAATTTGTTTATTGTGTTTGATTGGTTTAGTATTATTTTTAGCTATAGCATGGCCGAATATTCCTGACAAAATACCGGGGCATTATAATGCAAAGGGAGAAATTGATAAAATTGCAGGGAAAGGATCTTTAATTTTCCTTGCTGCTATGGGGTGGGCTATGTACGCTTTATTGTTTGTAGTAGAATTGTTCCCTCAAACTTGGAATACAGGAGTTAAAGTAACAAAAGAAAATATGTATCGAGTATATCGAACGTTAAAAAGCATGATAGGTATACTTAAATTGCTTATGGTCTTAGTGTTTACATTTTTAGCTGTATATTCTGCTTTAGCATTACCCTTGCCGCTGTTATTTACACCTGTATACTTAATTTTAATATTTGGTTCAATAATATTTTTCACTGTGAAATTAATTATGGTTAAATAGATATAATTAAAGTTAGGAACATTACAAGGTGTTTACTTCTGAAATCTCCCGTTAATTATAATCGGGAGATTTTTTACTTGGATTTATGGTATAATGATAAAAAAGTGAACATTAATATTTTATAAAAGGAAGTGTGCGATGGAAAATTTAAACATACTACAAATTCAACAATTAATGGACGAAGATAGACTATCTTCAGTTAAACTTACAGAATACAACATTGACAGAATAAAAAAGTACAACGATAAGTATAATTCTGTTTTTGAGCTAAATGAAGATGCAGTAAATACTGCAAAGGAATTGGATGAAGAAAGGTTAGAAAAAGGCAGACGAAGTTTACTCCATGGAATCACAGTTCTTCTCAAAGATAATATAAATGCAGACTGCAGCAAAAAACTTCATACAACTGCAGGAGCAGTAGTTTTAAAAGATTTATATCCTAATTATGATGCCTCTATTGTAAAAAGGCTAAAAGATGCAGGTGCAGTTATACTTGGCAAAACAAACCTTACGGAGTTTGCTAACTTTATATCCGAAGACTCCCCAAACGGTTTTAGTTAGAAGTTGAAATTAATAAGGGAATATATAATATTAATGATGATGTTTTATTTTATGAATTCCCCATAGCATTAGCAAATTATTTTAAAACCTTGGGTAGTTTGGCACCGGTTAAAACATTGAGAGAAATTGTCCAGTTCAACAATGAAAACTTAAAGGAAAGAGTTCCTTATGACCAAAAACTGTTTGAAATGTGCTTGGAATATGAAAAGGATTTTGATGAAAAATATGAAGCTGCACTTAAAGACAGCATTGATTACGGTAAAGAAATTGAAATAGTTATAGATGAAAATAATGTGGATGTATTAGCTTTTATTAATTCAAAAGGAGCAGATATTGCTGCAAGGGCAGGGTATCCTTCTGTAACGGTACCTGCAGGTTATACAAATAATAAGCCTGTAGCACTTACTTTTACATCTACATCTTTTTCTGAACACAAGCTGTTATCATATGCCTATGCTTATGAATGTGCATACAATAAACGACGTGCAATTTTATTAAATGGACAAGGATATATATATGAATGAACAATTACTTA
>CAZCTI010000249.1:0-2034 GCA_964501385.1 uncultured Clostridia bacterium | reverse complement strand
TTTGTTTTATTTTAATCGTTGCCATTATATTCACCTCTTAACCTAAAATTTCTTCTACTGATTTCCCTCTAACTTTTGCTACTTGTTCAGGGTTTTTAAGGGATTTTAAGGCTTCAATTGTTGCGTTAACAACATTTCTCGGGTTGCTTGATCCCAATGATTTAGTTCTTATATCTCTTATACCTGCAAGTTCCATAACTGCACGAACAGGTCCGCCGGCGATTATTCCGGTACCTTGTTTTGCTGGTTTAATAAGAACTCTGCCTGCACCATATCTGCCAATTATCTCATGCGGCACTGTTGTTTCTCTCAGTGGCACTTTGATCATATTCTTTTTAGCATCCTGGATTGCTTTTCTAATAGCATCCGGGATTTCAACGGCTTTTGCCATTCCAATTCCGACATGACCATTTTCATCACCAACAACAACCAACACGCTGAAACGGAAGTTTCTACCACCCTTTACAACTTTAGTAACACGGTTGATGCTGATAACTTTTTCTTTCACATCTAATTGGCTTGCATCTATACGTCCACGCTGCTCCATGACTAACCTCCTTATTAAAATTCAAGTCCGCTTTCTCTTGCTCCTTCAGCAAGCAACTTAACTCTTCCGTGATATAAATAACCGCCTCTGTCGAAAACTACTGTATTTATACCTTTATCTTTCGCTCTTTCTCCTACTGTTTTGCCAACTAATTTTGCTGCATCTGTCTTAGTCAGCTCAGCTACCTTTTCTATTAGCTCTTTATCTAATGTTGAGCAAGAAGCCAAAGTTGTTCCGGTAGCATCATCAATTACTTGAGCGTATATGTGCTTAGAGCTTTTAAATACATTTAATCTTGGTCTTTCAGGAGTACCTGTTATTTTATTTCTTATACTATAGTGTCTATCTTGTCTTTTTTTATTTTTATCGATCTTTTTAAGCACTAATACTCACTCCTTTCTTTTACTATTTACCAGTCTTGCCGGCTTTACGTCTTACAACTTCATTAGAGTATTTAATGCCTTTGCCCTTATAAGGTTCAGGTCTTCTCCAGTCTCTAATTACTGCCGCATAATTTCCTACTTGTTGCTTATCTATACCTTTAACAATTATCTTGGCCCCTTCTACTGCTGTTTCAATACCTTGTGGGTCTTCCATTTCAACAGGATGTGAGAAACCTAAGTTTAAAACCAATTTATTTCCTTGTTTTTGTGCTCTGTATCCAACACCTACGATTTCAAGTGTCTTCTGGTATCCTTCTGTTACACCCACAACCATGTTATTAATAAGTGTTCTTGTAAGTCCATGAAGTGATCTGTGTTCTTTTTGGTCGGTTGGTCTTGATACATTAATTTCTGTACCTTCCACTTCAATTTTCATAGACTTTGACAGTTGTTGTTCTAATTGACCTTTTGGTCCTTTTACAACTGCATAATTATTTCCATCTATATTAATTTCAACATTTGCAGGTATAATTACAGGTTTTATCCCTATTCTTGACATCTTAGCACCTCCTATTCGTTATTATTACCATACGTAGCAGATTACTTCTCCGCCAACTCCCTGTGTTCTTGCTTTTTTATCAGTTACGATTCCATTTGACGTAGAAAGAATAGCTATGCCTAAGCCGCCCAAAACTCTTGGTGTATCTTCTTTTCCAACGTAAACTCTAAGTCCGGGTTTAGAAATTCTCTTTATTCCCGTTATAACTCTTTCTTTATTTTGTTGGTATTTAAGTTCAACTCTTATAATACCTTGCTTGCCGTCATCTATAACATCAAAGCCTTTAATATATCCTTCTTCCAATAAGATGTTAGCTATTTCCTTCTTTATTCTTGAAGCCGGTATATCAACAAATTCATGTTTTGCATGATTAGCGTTTCTTATTCTTGTCAGCATATCTGCGATAGGATCTGTCATTACCATGTAAGTAACCTCCTTTTTTCTAAAATTTTACCAACTGGCTTTTTTAACGCCAGGAATCTGACCTTTATAAGCTAATTCTCTAAAGCATATACGGCATATACCATATTTTCTTAAATAAGCAT
>CAZCTI010000248.1:0-2044 GCA_964501385.1 uncultured Clostridia bacterium | reverse complement strand
AGTGATGTAATGCATTGATGTATTATTTTATTAATGTATAAATTATTTAACTGTATGCCTTGGCGTACAGTTTTTTATTTTTAATAAATTCGTCGAAAAAGGGGGGATAAATATGTCGGATATAAATATAGTTACCGGTGAAGCTGTAACTGAAACCAATATGGAAGAATTCAAAAAACTCCAGCAAAGATTAAATCACGAATCCATACGTCACCAATTCAAGAAAAAAGTAGTGGGGGGCTTGGATGAAGTTGATGTTACAAAATATATAGAAGATGTGGAAGGAAAATTAAAACAGCTTGAGCATAACTATAAGAAGGCTACTGATGACATATATAGTTTGAGAAATAAACTCCATTGCGAATTAGAAGAAAAATATAAATTACAGGAAAACATAAAGGAAATTAAACAGGATTTAGACACATACATATTTGAATGCAGGCAAAAAGATTTCACCATAAATGATTTGAATGAGCAGAGCAATTTTGAATGCAGTGCTTTGAAAAGTAAATTACTGCAGATTACAGAGCAGAATACAGATTTGAAAAAGCAGTTTGATGAAACAAATACAGAATATAAACAGCTGAAAGAATGGGCAGCTAAATCAGAAGAAGAATACGAATCATTAAGTCAAGCATTGATGCAGTCCAATTTGGAAATTGCACGAATTAAAGAATATGCCGCTGAATTCGAAAATAATAATAAAATCATGAAAGAAAAAATATTGGTTTTGGAAGAAGAAAACAAAACCGTAACTGCAGTTCAAGAAGAAAACAACAAGATGGCGGAAGAAATAGAAGCATTTGAAGAACTTCTCAATCAATCAGCAATTGAATTAGAACAGCTTAAGATAAGCAAAGAGGAATCAGAAAAAGAAAATACTCTTATGAAGGCAAAGATAATTGATTTGGATAATAAGCTTTCTGCTAAGGATTACAAAATAAATGAAATAAACAGAGTGTGTCAGGACTTAAAACAAGAATTGGAAATTGAAAAATCCTGCAGTGAAAAATTGAACATGGACCTGGTAATATTCAAACAAAAGATTATCAGTTTGGAAGAAACAATAAATGAAAAGTTGGAAGAGCTCAACGAGCAAAAAAAATCAACCGAGAAGTTTGAGCGGGAGCTGGCAGCGGAGAAATCCAAGTTATTAGAGTACAGAATCAACGGATTCAAAGAAGAATTCGGTGAAATGTATAAAAAAATTGAAAAATTAGAGGAAGAAGCCAAAGAAAGCATACAATCAGGAGCTTATCTTCAGCAGCAATTGGCAATACAGCTAAACAGAGCAGACAAAGCGGAAAGTGATTTGGCATCATTTATAAAACTGCTGTCAGGAGCAAAGGATAAATTTTATAATGACAGAAACCCGTTCGGAGACCAAATCACACAGCTTGTAGAAACAGAAAATTGGCAATGATGTATGACCTAATAAATATAAGACATGGATGATAAAACAGGAATTCATTAATCGGTGGAGAATTATGAAAAGACTTTTAAAAATTATAAAAAAAGAAAAAGGTCAAATGATGGTCATATCTGCCCTGATACTTACAGCATTCATTGGCTTTGCGGCTTTCTCTGTCGACACAGGGAGAATTTATATGACAAAATCCAATTTGCAGAATGCTGCCGATGCTGCTGCATTGGCAGGTGCACAGGAACTGCCTGATAATCCCACAGAAGCAATCAATGCCGCAAATCAATATTTATCAAATAACGGTATAACCGATGAAATTACAGAAGTGACTGTAGGAGCAGGCAACAAATCAATTACTGTCAAAGTTGAAAGAAATTTACCTATGTCATTAGCTACAGTTGTGGGAATTAACAATACTGATGTGAAAGCCGATACAACGGTGAACTTGGGAGTGGCGGCAAGTGTTCCCTGGATAGTACCCTTTGTGATACCTAAACCGCCTGCTGATTCAGGACTTAACATAAGTTACAATGAAATATATGTAATGCGTATGTATGGAACGGGTCCATATCCAAGCGGTTATAGTTTTCCAAATGATTTTCTGACAACTGCCCCGTTCAA
>CAZCTI010000247.1:0-2059 GCA_964501385.1 uncultured Clostridia bacterium | reverse complement strand
AAAGAATTGAATTTGATACAGCTTTATTTGGCCATATGGAGCCTTTTACCAAAGAAGGATTAATAGCATGGCTTGAAGAAGCGTACAATGCCGGAGGTTTCAATGGACTTTATTAATAATAATGAATTATCAAAACTAAGTGTAAAAGAGGGTAGTAAATATATATAAAGTTTTGGAATTCCAAGCGAATCGGATAGAAGGGTAATAGAAGCATATGTGAATGAACTTGAAAGAACTCCTTCGAATAACACTACAAGGCAATGACTGTAACTCCAAATGACATAATTTTACCTGAAGTTGAGATGCTTAAGGTATAATATTTACAAATTAAAGTTGTATTATATCAAAATTAAAAGTGAGGTGTGTAAATTTGTATAAATGGGAAAATGTAACCGAATCATTTTCGGAAGATGAAAGACATTATAAGGATACTTATTTGGAAATCAATGAAGTATATGACGGTATAGTTGAAGTCAGCTTATTTTCTTCAGAAGAGGGACCGTATGAAATATACTTTTCATATGGCATAATGTATGGAATTATTTATGTGGATGCGGAAAAAGCTTACTCAAAACGTGAAGAAGTAAAAAATGAGCTTGCACAAGAATATCAGAAGAATAAGGAACCAACAAGTGAATTTATTAATGAATTTTGTGAAAAACATAAAGTGTGTTTACCAAATGATATTTTCTTTGATGCATCAGAACTATTTGATTTCTAATTAACTTAAATATGGAGATTCAACATGCCACTTGAAATAATTCGAAACGAAATAACTCATCACCGCTTAGGATTGCCAGCTGAATGTCTGAAGAGATGGAACAATAAGAACCTTGCCATGGTAGGTTCTTATTTATATTATTTAATTATTTACAATTATCTTATATCATAGTATAATTGTAGTATAAAAAAGGTAATATAAAGGTATAAAAACACTATTGAATTGAGGTGATTACATGATTCATATAAAACCATCAGCTGCAATTAGAAATAATTACAATGAAATTGCACAACTTTGCAAAGAGACTGAACAGCCGGTGTATTTAACAAAAAATGGTGAAGGTGACCTTGTTGTAATGGATATTAAATCATTTTCAAAACGAGAAAGTATGCTCAAACTAAGAGAAATGCTTATTGAAGCTGAAGAAGGTAGAGTTCGTGGAGACAAAGGTTATACAGTTGAAGAGATGTCTGATTTGATGGAAAAAGCAGTAAAAGAGGCTATAAATGAACGATAAATCATATAAAGTGATAATAACTCCTAAAGCTGCTGATATGCTTATATTCCATTCCCGTTTTATAGCTAATGTAAGCGAAAAGGCTGCTATGAAGTTTATTAATGACTTTAATGAAAAAGTAAAATCATTAGAAAGATTTCCTGAACGCAATCCATATGTTATTGATCCAATGATTCAGGAAGAGAAATATCGTAAACTGGTAATTTTAAAAAGGTATATACTTATTTATCAAATCAAGGATAAAGATGTATTTGTTGATGCATTATTAGACTGCAGACAAGATTATAAATGGTTACTGTAAAAACAGGTTATTGAAAAGCAATACTATTTCTTATGAAGAACTTGAGGAAGCAAAAGTAACTGTAATAACTAAGCATAAGAATTCTTGACTATATCTAATACCTAAAACAAGCAACTAAATGATCGTTAATCAAGCTTATGGCTTGCAGATGGGCATAAATAATTGTAGACCCTAAAAATTTAAAACCCCTATTTTTTAAATCTTTACTGACTTTGTCTGACAGGTCTGAGTTGCAGGCACTTCTTGTATATCATTCCAATGGTTTATAACACGAGGTAATTGCCAAGCATCCTAATAAAATTGCTGAGTCTTATTTTAGAAGGAGACATTATGAATATAAAACATATACAAAATTTATTACAAAGAATAGATGAAATAAAAATAATCGGCAAGACTGTAGAGATTGATGGTGTTGTCTGTAATATTGCAGGAATAGTGCGATATGGACAGAATTTGCGTCTTATTATATTAGAGTATGATGAAGTGTATCGTCAAAAAGTTGAAGAGATGGAACTGTCAG
>CAZCTI010000246.1:0-2078 GCA_964501385.1 uncultured Clostridia bacterium | reverse complement strand
GCAACATCTGTTCCTGCTCCTATGGCAATTCCAACATCTGCCCTGGCAAGTGCAGGAGCATCATTAATTCCGTCACCTATCATAGCAACCTTTCTGCCTGATTCCTGGATATTTCTTATTTCTCTTTCCTTATCCTGAGGCAATACTTCTGCAATAGCTCTTGTAATACCAAGTTGTTTTCTGATTGCTTCGGCAGTTTTCTTGTTATCACCTGTAAGCATTACAACTTCAATACCCATTGCTTCAAATTCTTTAATTGCTGCTTCACTTGTAGGCTTAACAATATCAGCTACAGATATTATACCCAATACACTTTCTTCGTCTGCAAAATATAAAGGAGTTTTTCCTTCATCTGCAAATTTAGTACTTTTTTCTTCAAAGTTTTTAATATTTATATTTTGTTCATTTATTAATCTTAAATTACCAAGATAGTAAATTTTATTATTAACTGTAGCTCTTAAGCCCTGACCGGGAATTGCTTCAAAATTTTCCACATGGTATAAATCTATATTTAAACTTTTAGCTTCATCAACTATTGCATCAGCCAAGGGATGTTCTGAGCCTTTTTCTGCCGAGGCAGCTATTTTTAACATTTCCATTTCATCAATTCCATCGGCAACAAGGTCTGTAACTCTTGGCTTACCTTCAGTAATTGTCCCTGTCTTATCAATTACTACTGTTTGAACATGGTGTGCTATTTCCAATGCTTCAGCTGATTTAATCAGTATGCCGTTTTCAGCACCCTTTCCTGTTCCAACCATTATGGCAGTTGGAGTTGCAAGACCTAACGCACATGGACATGAAATAACCAACACAGCTATTCCTATTGAAAGGGCAAACTCAAAGTCAGCTCCTAAAATTAACCATACTATTGTTGCTATTATAGCTATTCCAATTACAACAGGTACAAATATACCGCTTATTTTATCGGCCATCTTTGAAATTGGTGCCTTTGAAGAGCTTGCTTCTTCAACTAATCTTATAATTTGGGATAAGGTTGTATCATCTCCTACTTTCTCAGCTTCAAATTTAAAAAATCCGGACTTATTTATACTTGCACCTATTACTTTATCCCCAATCTTTTTTTCAACAGGGATACTTTCACCCGTAAGCATTGATTCGTCTATTGATGAATTCCCAAATATAATTGTTCCGTCAACCGGTACAGACTGACCGGGTTTAACTATAATAATATCTCCCCTCACCACATCTTCCACAGGAATTTCTCCTTCAATGCCGTTTCTTTCAACCAAAGCTGTCTTAGGTGATAAATCTATTAATTTTTTTATTGCATCCGATGTTCTTCCCTTTGCTCTTGCTTCCAAAAATTTACCCAATGTAATTAAGGCTAAAACAACAGCAGCGGATTCAAAATATAAATCCATTGAAAAATGCATTACCATGTCCATATCCATATGTCCAAGACCATAGCCTATTTTATAAATTGCATAAATTCCGTAAAGAGCTGCTGCTGATGTACCTATGGCAATCAATGAATCCATATTGGGAGAGCCCTTAAACAAAGTTTTAAACCCAACCTTGTAATATTTACTGTTGACCACCATAACAGGCAGACACAATAAAAACTGAGTAAATGCAAATATCAATGCATTTTCTGCTCCGTGAAATATTGTAGGAAGAGGCCAATTAAGCATATGACCCATTGCAATATAAAATAAAGGAACTGCAAATACAAAGGATACAATTAATCTTTTTTTCATTTCATTTATTTCTGATTTATCATCTGCCTTAGAATCTTTATTTGCTTCAACCTTTTTTGCATCAGCCGATGAAGCACCATATCCAGTGTCTTCCACCACCTTTATTATGTTTCCTTCATTTAGTACTGATTCATCATATTTAACCGTCATACTGTTTGTAAGTAAATTTACATTTGCTTCAATAACACCATCAGTCTTACTTACATTTTTTTCAACCCTTATGGAACATGCTGAGCATGTCATACCCGTTACATCAAATTTTTGTGTCTTCATCTATGTCACTCCTTTATTTAGAAACTTTATTGATTATTGAAATAATTTCATCAATTTTTTCATCTTCATTACCTTCATTGAATG
>CAZCTI010000245.1:0-2092 GCA_964501385.1 uncultured Clostridia bacterium | reverse complement strand
TTGAATATCCGGATATGATGGTTTTTGATTTAGACCCTGATGAAGAAATGGATTTAAACAAAGTTCGCCAAGGTGTAGAGGATGTTAAAAGTATCCTTGATGAACTTAGTCTTAAATCATATCTTAAAATAAGCGGTGGCAAGGGGTATCATGTTGTTGTGCCGTTAAAACCTTCTGCATCCTGGGATAAATTTCATAATTTTGCACAACAGGTCGCAGAAGTGATGGAGAATAAGTGGCCTGACCGCTATACAAGCAATGTTAGAAAAGCTAATCGAAAAAATAAAATATTTATCGACTGGATTCGAAATGCAAGAGGTGCCACAAGTATTGCCGCTTATTCACTGAGAGCCAGAAAAGGAGCATTAGTTTCTATGCCAATTTCGTGGGATGAACTTTATACAGTTGCCCCTAATGGTATTAATATGTGGGAAGCTTTACAGAGGATTGAAGGAAAAGACCCATGGGATGGTTTTTTCCAAAATAATCAGATGATAAAATAATGAAGAACCTTTGGTGCATTAATAATGACATATGCTAAGAAAATTAATCAATAATATAAACACCAACGGATTTTTATAGTATGATAAATAAAAAACGACATTCTTCAAGAAGTCGTTTTTCGTTGATCTAATGCCGTAGAAGGGACTTGAACCCCCACGGTGTTGCCACCAACGGATTTTGAGTCCGTCACGTCTGCCATTCCATCACTACGGCGAATTGCTACTTTAAGATATTAGCATATAGAGAAATAAAATGCAAGTATTTTTTTAAAATAAAATTTGTTATACAAATGGAGAAATATATGTCTTTAAAAAATGTGTAGGTGCTTCAAATTCAAATTTTTTTGCAAGTATCAAGATTTTATTAAAATATTTATATACTTTAATAAAATAAATATAACTTTATGTAAATTTTATCGAAAATTTTAAAAAATTTTTCTCTAAAATATTTTTGTGACATTATTATGCTTACAGGAAATTTGCCAGATGAGGATTTAATTTCAATTGCTCCTATTTAATGCATAAAACAGATGGTGAAAAATTAAAATTCATCATTGATATGATGGGAAAAATTGTTTTTATGATTTGAGGAAAATGGCTTAAGATTTACAAAGAATCAATAATAAGATTATTAAGATTGATTCTTGAAGGTTCTTATTTTTAAGTGTTGTTTATTTATCTTATAATGGGTAAAATATATTACAGAATTAAATATTAAGGAAGGTGTTTATGAAAAAATTAAGTGCTTTTATGATAATTTTATTGATTTTAATAATGGCTTTTACAGGTTGCTCGCAAAAGCCTATAAATGAAAATCAATCTAATAATTTAATAAAAGAAAAAGACGAAAAAATTGCTGACTTAGAAAAAAGAATAAAAGAATTGGAAGAAAAATCAAACAATCCAAATACACAAGGCAACATAATATCTACAGCGATTAATGTTATGGAACTGATAAAAAACAAGGACATGAATTCATTGTCGCAATATGTACACCCAACATTAGGTGTTAGATTTACACCATATTTTAATGTTGACACTCGAACAGACCAAACTTTTACAGCTGAACAAGTAGCAAACCTAATGGAAAATAATCAGGTATTTAATTGGGGAGTGTATGATGGTTCTGGAGAGCCCATAGATTTAAACTTCAGTGACTATTATGACAAATTCATTTATGATCAGGATTTTTTAAATCCACAGCTTATAGGAAACAATTTTGCCATCGGCAAAGGAAATATTGAGGACAATGTAGCAGTTGCCTATCCTAACGGACAATTTATTGAATTTCATTTTTCGCAATTTGATCCTCAGTATGAAGGAATAGACTGGGAAAGCTTAAGATTAGTATTTGAACAATATAACAATACATGGTGCTTAGTTGGCATTATACACGGACAGTGGACTATTTAGAAACTTGATCAATGATGGGATTACCTTTAATAATAACGGTAATCCCAATTTAAAAAATAAGATAATTCGCATCCGCTTATGTTCATAATGACAGATTTTTGGTACTTAAAGCAATGATCATGTATTTATGCTTCGCTGCAATACTCGATTTCTTCAATTTCATTTTCCGGCTCAAT
>CAZCTI010000244.1:0-2103 GCA_964501385.1 uncultured Clostridia bacterium | reverse complement strand
TGCAATAAGAGCTTTATTGGCAGTTACAACATGTTTTTTGTTGTTAAGTGCTTCTTTTATGTACTCATAAGCAGGATTGATTCCACCAATCAATTCAACAATTATACCCGTATCCTTGTCATTTATTACTTCATATGCATCTCTTGTATAAACTTCAACCGGCAAATTAACCTTTCTTTTTTTATCAAGGCTGTTTACAAGAACTTTATTTATAATTAAGTCCTTATTAATTGTTTTAATAATTTTAGAATTATTTGTTTCAATAATATTTATAAGTCCTGATGCTACAGTTCCCATGCCTAATATTCCTAATTTTATCCTTTCCATTTTCTCCTCCTCTGTTTTTATTTTGAACACACATGTCCATAAATTAGATACCAGCATAATATAACACAGCTTTAATCAAAGTTCAAGAACAAAAATAAAAAAAATCCTTCGCTTTCGCTCAGGATGACAAGTCAGTCACTCAATTTTTTTTATTGTATACATAAGCAGCAAAAATCGATGTAATCGGAATTGCAAACAATATACCCATGCTGCCGATTATTGCTTGGATTATTTCAAACACAATCATTTCAAGATTAAACAACAAAAGCACATCCTTGTAATTTACCATCAAAAGCAATACTACAGACAAGGAGCTTCCTATATAAGCTAAAATCAATGTGTTGGTCATAGTTCCTATTGCATCCTGTCCTATATTAAATCCCGATTTAAGCATTGTTTTAAAGTTTTTTACTTCCATATTTTCAGCTAATTCATTCATTGCAGAAGCAATTGACATGGACACATCCATTACTGCTCCAAGAGAACCTATAACTATTCCTGCCCACAAAATTGCTTTTAAATCAATGGGTGCATTGGTTTCTACCAACAACAAAAACATGGAATCATCATCTATTAAACCGGTTAAATTTAAGATATTGCTGATAAATAAAGCCAATAATCCTGCAATCAACAACCCTCCCAAGTTTCCTACAATTGCACACAAGGTTTTTTTGTTTGCTCCGTTAATTATCAATAAGCTCATAAAAATAATGAATACACTTACAATAATCGAAGACAAATAAATGTTATTGCCTTTTAAAATAGAAGGAACAAACACCATAAACACAGAAAGACAGGTAAAAATCAAAGAAATTATTGTATTGACTCCTTTTTTCCCTCCAAATAGCACTATAAGTGCGAAAAATCCAAATAACAACCCCCATAGAACAGTACTTCTATCATATTCTAAAAATGTCCACTCTTCACCTTCACCGGTTCTTGAAATAAGAGAGGATATTATAATTTTATCTCCAATCTCAATAACTTTTGGGTTAACAGCAACTATTTCATCGATATATTGAAATGCTTCCACAATATTTCCCTTGAACTCATCATTGGTTATTTCTGCTTTAAAATTAATGGTGGTGGAAGAAAAACCCTCATCATATGCTGATTCATTTTTTATTGATTCTTCTATAGAAATAACTTTTGCCTTGTATGATTTATTGAAATTTAACTGTTTAAACTCAGTTTTATTCATATTGTATCCAACTGCAATAAATGCAATAGATAACAATATTGTCAATATGTAGATGTAGATATTTTTATTTGATTTAAAATTCATAATTACCTCTTACTAAATATATTTCGCATGTTGAGATCCTGTCATTGCTATGAAGGACAAAGCGTTAGGCATTGGGTTTATCGGGATGACAAACACATTTTAGTATAGTATAACATATAATGCTCATTTATCAATGAAAAATTAATAAATAAATAGCACCCGCTCTTCTTTTTAATTCGAAGTACGGGTGCTACTTATTTGAGTGTTCTTTTAAAAATCCTGTTGGAATCACCTCATTTGCCACCATCTATATAATCAACCTTCCCAATCTTACCTCTTCTTTCACTATCAGATAATCTTTTACTGCAGTTTGAGATATTCCTATAGAATTCTCTTCAATTAATTTGGTTGCAGCGATCTTACAAATTACTCGTAGATTCAAATGTAAGATTTAGTACTTTGGTTGTTATAAATAATATACCCAAACGAGTAGTGTTTAAACATTTAATTTGATTATAATACATAATATGCTAAAAGTATTTTTATGTTCT
>CAZCTI010000243.1:0-2134 GCA_964501385.1 uncultured Clostridia bacterium | reverse complement strand
AAGGTGCAGCCTTAGCAACAATAATGTCTCAAATCTTTGTTACTGTAATATTTATTATAATAGGAAAAAAATATAAGACCATCTATTCCCATGTGAGATTATTTAATAAACCAATAATTAAAATTGTTAAAAGTATAATTAAAATAGGCTTTCCTCCCTTTGTACAAGTAGGTCTCCATTCCGTAATAGCCATGATTATAACTAAAATATTGTCTGACTTTGGTCCTGTAGCAATTGCAGTTCAAAGTATAGGTTCTCAAATCGAATCTATATCTTGGATGACTGCTGATGGCTTTTCTGCTGCAGTTTCAGCATTTGTAGGACAAAACTACGGTGCAGGAAAAATAAAAAGAATCAAAGATGGATTTATGCAAGGTATTCAAATAATCGGAGGTATCGGAATAATAACAACCTTATTATTAATATTTGGTGCAGAACCACTGTTTACATTGTTTGTTCCTAATGACCCTGTTGCAATTCAAGAAGGAATAACTTATTTAAGAATATTAGGCTTATCTCAGTTCTTAATGACCATTGAAATTGGAACTACCGGTGCCTTTAACGGATTAGGGAAAACTCTTTATCCCACAGTAAACGGAATTGTGCTTAATGCTTCAAGAATTCCTGCTGCTTTGATTTTAAGCAAAACTGCATTAGGCTTGTCGGGAGTGTGGTGGGCAATCAGTGTTTCTTCAAATTTAAAAGGAATAATAATTTTTATTTTGTTTTTTATATATTGGAAGCATTTTGAAACAAACAACAGATTAAATTAATCCGCTGTTTGTTTTATATTCCCTGTCTTAGGCCTTGTTATATCAATTACATCGTCAAGGGCATAAAAATGACCTCATGCTTGATAATATTCCTTTGCAAATCCTCGTACAATATAGCTCGCATTAAATTTCTAATTATTAACCAACATAATATTTTTTCATATAATAATTAAATAAAGAAACCACCTATCAAAATCATAGATGGATATTATTAGGAGGAATTAAATGGCTATAAGACCACCTATTTTACAATCCGGCGATACAGTAGGAATAGTGACCTTAGGCAGCCCCCGGGATGCCGAATCTATTGACTCAGGCATACAAACTCTGCAAACCATGGGTTTTAATGTTGTTGTTGGTGAACACGTGTATTCAAATGCCGGTATTATTGCTGCATCTCCAATGGAGCGTGCAGAGGATTTAATGAATATGTTTGAAAATCCTAATGTAAGGGCTATTATACCTACACGAGGCGGCACAGGTGTTTCTGATATTATTCCATATTTAAATTATAATGTAATAAATCATAATCCTAAGATTATTACAGGATATAGCGATATAACAATTTTATTGAATGTACTGTACACTTTATCAGATTTAATTACATTTCACAGCTTGTTGTTACTTGATTTTAGGTCTACCACTCCTGTATATAACTTTAACCAATTTTTTACGGCAACATCAACATTAACTTCTCCAAGGCCACTTGAGAACCCACCCGGCATGCCATTAATAAGCAGAGTTCAAGGTAATGTTACAGGCACTATTGTTGGAGGAAACTTGACATCCTTTGTTGATACATTGGGAACTCCATTTGAAGTGGATACCACAGGCAAAATTTTATTTATAGAAGAAACTCATGAAGCTACAAGCCGTGTTTACAGAATGCTTGCCCACTTAATTCATGCAGGTAAATTCAGAGACTGTGCGGGAATAATAATGGGAGAATGTGCAGGGTGCTATGCAAATTATGGCAAATCCTATGATGATATAATAAATGAAGTGATTATTCCCTTAGGTAAACCTCTAATGACTAATTTAGCTTCAGGTCACGGTCTTTATAAAATGGCTATTCCCATAGGAGCAATTACAAATCTTAATACTTATAATAATACATTAACAGTAATGGAACCTACAGTGAGTCTGTAGGTTCCAAGCATTTAAACACAATGTAATTATCCTATTGAACAAAATTTTATAAGTATTTTGTCGAAAAATATTGAATATTGTAAATAATGATGGTAAGATATAGCAACTTAATAACAAAGCATAGCTTAAAAATATTTTTATTAAGATGGGAGCACAAATGAAAATAAAATTAATGGCTGATTCAACATGCGATTTATCACAAGAAATTTTAA
>CAZCTI010000242.1:0-2136 GCA_964501385.1 uncultured Clostridia bacterium | reverse complement strand
CTTTAATACTGGTTAAACACCGGTGTTACATTGCTGTCTTCAAAATACAATCCTGCTTCTTCAAAAGACAATCCTTCAATATTAAATTCAACTTCACCTATGTCAAACTGCTCTAAACATAGTACCACAATTGAATTCATATTTTTGTAATCTTCTTCTGACAAATTAACAGCCTCTACTCCTAAATTAACTACTGCAGTATCCCCTATAACCTTAACATTCCTCACACTAACTCCAACAGGAATATTATTGCTTAGAACCGTATCTGCGGGAGCACCTGCAAACAACCTTTCAACAACAGTTGCTACAGGATTGGAAACTTTAGCTGCCGAAAATGTTATTGGCACATAATGTCCTTCAACTTCAGTATCAGGAGCTTTGTAATAAACAGTGTAGTTAACCCCATCAGCTGAACCATACAAATTAATATTTTCTCTTTCAAATGCTTTATTGATTGCATATCCTTTGGAAAGAGAAGTTAATGCTTGACCTTCAACCAATAATTCCACTTTGCTTATAGTTGGGAATTCAGTAAGTGTATATGTAATTGCAGAAATCATATTTTGTTCTTGTTCATATGTGGAAGTATTTAAAATATTTTTGCCAAAATCTATTCTGCATATGCCATCCTTTATAGACATTCCTCTAATTTCAGTACCCTCCGGTATTACACCGTTAAGTCCTGACTGAGCAATTCTTTTTTCTGTATCACTTCCTACAACCATACTTCTAAGTGTTGCTTTTGCAATTCCTTCTTCCCATGGAATTTCTGTGTTAACCGGAACTACAAACCCGTTTTCATCTTCATAATACGCCATTATATCTACCATTTTAACATCTTCAACAGGGACTGTAACAGTTTCTATTGCTTCTTCGTAAGCTTCTTCTAATGCCTCTTCTCCGATTGTGTCTTCTACAATCTCAAATTCCGACAAATCCTCCAAATCGGCTATATCCAGATTATTTCCTTCCTTTAGACCTACCATCATATCTAAGGTGCCGCATGCAGTTAAGCTAACAGCTATAAAAACAATCAATATCAAAGATATAATTTTATTATGAGCCAATTTCATACCCTCCTCACGCCTTTATATATATTATTATATTTAGCATGTACCGAAGATATGACTTTAAAAAATTAAATAATTAGATGTTGTAGGACACAATCCTATTATTTGTCATCCTGAGCGAAAGCGAAGGATCTCACTTCATTATTATAAGTCCCGCCATTAGACCCCTTTTTCCTTTTTGACCCCTGTGAGAGAAAAACAAATCGTTGTGACATTTAGTGCACAAACCTGCAACCTCAATATTATTATAATTCATTCCTTCTTTAACCATATTATATTTATTGATTTCCCACAAATCAAAATGGTATTTCTCACCCTTTGTTATCATAAAATCCTTGTATTTTTGGTCTGTTGAAATAAATAAATCTGCCACATCCTTATCAACTTCAAAACAACACTGCCCTAAGGAGGGGCTTATAGCTGCTTTTATATCAACAGGATTACTGCCAAGTTCTTTAAATGCATTAATCATTTTTCCTGTAATATTTAACACTGTTCCCTTCCAGCCTGCATGACTCAATCCTATAAGTTTCTTTACAGGGTCGTAAAAAAATACAGCGTTACAATCTGCGTGAAAGGACATTAATGCAATATTTTTCTTATCAGTATAAAGCCCATCTATATCAGTATACTCAGGATCCAACATGGCTCTTCCCTTATCCTTTTCTGTAACATATCTGATATTATTGGTATGAGTTTGATCGGTTTCAACAATATCATCAAGTTTTATACCTAATTTTTCAGTCATAATATGATAATTTTCAGTTACATTTTCCTCATCATCACCTGTTCCAAATCCTAAGTTCATGGATTCATAGGAGCCTTTGCTGACACCACCTTTTCTTGTGGTAAATCCATGTATAAGATCATCATATCCATCAAAAATGGGAAACGTTAAAAATTTAAAATTTCTTATTTCATTTAATTTATACATATTGATTCCTTTCTTATTGATGTGACCCTTTTTTGTTTATTGTCCGGTGAGAACCGTCCCCATTGGACATCCCCATTGTACATTATATCACACTATAGCCATTATTTTTATATCATTTCTACAAAGTATATG
>CAZCTI010000241.1:0-2141 GCA_964501385.1 uncultured Clostridia bacterium | reverse complement strand
ATTATAGATGAGGTTGACAGTATATTAATAGATGAAGCAAGAACACCTCTTATTATTTCAGGTGAAGGTGAAAAGTCAACTGATATGTATGAAGTAGCAAACAATTTTGTGCTTTCTTTAAAAGGAAAAATCCAACTTCCTGAAGAGAAGAAATCCAAAATGGATTATATGATGGGTGATGTAGAAGAGGACGATACAGTTGACTTTATTCATGATGAAAAGGGTAAAAATGTAACACTTACTGCAAGAGGTATTGCTAAGGCAGAAAGATTTTTTGGTATTGAAAATTTAGCAGACCAGGAAAATATGGAAATTTCACATCATATAAATCAAGCTTTGAAAGCTCAAAATACAATGAAAAGAGATATTGATTACATTGTAAAGGATGGAGAGGTTTTAATTGTTGATGAATTTACCGGACGTATAATGTACGGCAGAAGATATTCCAATGGACTTCACCAAGCAATCGAAGCTAAAGAAAGAATAGAAGTAAGAAAAGAATCAAAGACACTTGCCACAATCACATTTCAAAATTATTTTAGAATGTATAAAAAGCTTTCCGGTATGACAGGTACAGCAAAGACAGAAGAAAATGAATTCAGGGAAATTTATGGTGTTGATGTAATTGAAATTCCAACCAACAAGGATGTAATAAGAGATGATATGCAAGATGTTGTCTATAAAGGTGAGGTTGGAAAATTTAATGCTGTAATAAATGAAATTATTGAAAAACATAAAACAGGCCAGCCTATATTGGTTGGTACAATTTCAATTGAAAAATCTGAAATTTTAAGTAAATTATTAAAAAAACAAGGAATTAAGCACGAAGTGTTAAATGCTAAGCAGCACGATAAGGAAGCTGAAATAGTAGCTCAAGCAGGACGTCTTGGTTCTGTTACCATTGCAACCAACATGGCAGGCAGAGGTACTGATATTGTGCTTGGAGGAAATCCTGAATTTATATCTAAGCATAAAATGAAATCAAAGGGATTTTCTGAAGAGCTAATTGCAACGGCTGACGGTTTCAATGAAACAGATGACCCGGAGGTAATTGAAGCTCGCAAAACATATAAACAATTACTTGAAGAATCGAAAAATGATTTAAGAGATGAACAGCAAAAAGTATTGCAGGCAGGAGGGCTTCATATAATCGGTACAGAACGTCATGAATCAAGACGTATTGATAATCAGTTAAGAGGTCGTGCAGGAAGACAGGGAGACCCGGGCTCAACTCGTTTTTATATATCATTAGAGGATGATTTAATGAGGCTGTTTGCCGGTGACAAGGTTAAAACAATAATTGAAACATTAAAAATGCCCGAAGATGAACCATTAGAAGCAGGCTTGTTAACAAAGACAATAGAAACAGCCCAAGGAAGAGTCGAAGGAAGAAACTTTGATATAAGAAAGCATGTACTCCAGTATGACAATGTAATGAATAAACAAAGAGAAGTAATTTATTCAGAAAGAAGAAAGGTACTTCTTGGAGAAGATTTAAAAGATTATATTTCAAATATCATTGATTCCTTAATTGAAAAGGCTATCAATATGTATACAACTGATGACAAAAAAACAGCAAACTGGGACCTTGACGGATTTACCAAATATATAGCAGAAGTATTCTCATTGCTGATTAGCTTCGACGGTTTGAAGATTGAGGATATTAATAGAGAAGATTTAAGAAATAGAGTAAAAACTGCCGTTGACAGACATTATGCAAGACAGGAAGCAGATTTTGGGGAAGAAACATTCAGAGAAGTAGAAAGAATTGTTCTTCTTAGAAATGTTGATACAAAATGGATGGACCATATAGATGCTATGGACCAGCTTAAACAGGGTATAGGCCTTCGTGCAATAGGAAATGAAGACCCTGTAAGGGCATATCAAGTGGAAGGATTTGATATGTTTGAAGAAATGACCCAAGCAATTCAAGAAGACACTGTAAAAATGCTTATGCGTGTAAGACCTCAGGAGAGATTGCAGCGAAAAGAAGTTGCAAGAATTACGGGAGTAAGCGGCGGAGATGCAAGCAGCACTGGAGGTAAACCTCAGCCCGTAGTTAAAAAAGAGAAAAAAGTAGGACGTAATGATCCGTGTCCTTGTGGAAGCGGAAAAAAATATAAAAAGTGCTGTGGAGCAAA
>CAZCTI010000240.1:0-2153 GCA_964501385.1 uncultured Clostridia bacterium | reverse complement strand
GATTCAGGTACTGTTACATCAGCACTTGTTCCGTGGAACACTTGCGGTGCTACAATGACTTCATTCTTGGGAGTATCGACATTTGCATACGCTCCGTTTGCATTCTTTAACATTTTAAGCCCTATAGTATCTGTAATTTATGCTTATAGCGGATTCTCAATCATGACATTGGAAGAGGACCCAGCTTCTCATGAATTCAAGCACAAAATGAAACTTAAGAAATCAAAGAGAGAATTGGAAGAATATATTTTAAATTATGAGGCAAAAGCTAAGTTAGCTGACTAACAAAGATATTCATTAAAACCTTGTAGGTAACTGCAAGGTTTTTTTTCTAACAAATGTTTGACAATATTAATCATCCAATATATTATAGTTTTATCTAATTTGCTAATGGGGGTAGTTTGTTTGGATGCTGGGTATATTAAAGAATTAAATAAATTATTAGAAAATGAAGATTATATTGAATCCTTCAGAGAAACATTTTTGAAAGATATTAACAATACTAAACAATATAAATCAAAAATTGATGAATTGTTAAGATTTTCGAGACAAAATAATTTATACAGGTCAGAAGCATGGGGCTATTATTATTTTGGTTGGTATAATTTTGATATTTCAGAATATGATGAAGCAGTTAAAAACTTTTTAGCTGCTTATGATTTATTTGAAAAATATAATAAAAATGATTTAGCTTATGCCTGCAATGGTTTGACAAATGTATACTGTCAGATGGGACAGTATAAATTAGCAAACGAATGGGGTCTTAAAGGAATTTCTTACTGCGAGGAAACAAAGAATGATAATGCAATGATTATTCTTCTTCTTAATACATGTATCAACTATATTCAAATGGAGTATTATGACAAAGCATTAGGTATTGTGGAATGCATAGAAGGAATGGACAGGGATTTAACGGCAGTACAAAAGGTTTCATATATGCTGTCAAATGCAGAAATTGACATTAATATGGGAAATCCGGATTCGGCTTTAAGAATTATTGATGAAGCAATGGTAATAGAATCAGAAAACCATTTCAATACAGATATTAGCGAAATGTTTAAGCTTAAGGGAATGGCTTATGTAAAAAAAGCCCAATATAATTTAGCTCAAGAACAGTTTGAAAAATCTTATAACTTTTGCATTAAAAATAATTTAATATTTGAAAAATGTTCTACCATGCTACAGTGGTCAAAATTGTGTATACTTACTGAACAATATGAACAGGCAATGGATTTATTGGATCATGTAATCGTCATTAGTTCATCAAATAGGTATAATCCAATAATGAGAGAAGCATTTTACTCACTTTATACTATATACAAAAAGAAAAATATAACTGACAAAGCTTTACACTTCCTTGAAAGATATATAAAGGTTGATGACGAAATGTACGATTATGAGCAAAGTCAGCTTATGGCTAAAATGAATTTAAACAATACAAAAAGAGTAGCTGAACAGTACAAACAATTGGCAACATTCGACAGTTTAACAAAATTTTATACGAAATCAGAAATACTTAAGCATGGAGATAAAGTTTTCGATAATTATAGGAACAACAAGCAAAAATTTAGTTTAATCATGATGGATTTGGATAATTTTAAAATTGTAAATGATACATATGGACACATTATGGGGGATAAAGCACTGAGTCTTGTTGCAGAAAATATATGTAAATGCATAAGAAGTACTGATTTAATCGGAAGGTTCGGCGGGGATGAATTTTTGCTCATATGTCCGGATGCTGGATTGAAGGAAGCTTTAGATGTTGCTGAAAGAATTAGAAAATCTATAGAAAAAAATTCATTCATATTAGGTGACGGCGTAATTATAAATTTAACATTAAGTCTTGGAGTCCATGAATGTGATTTGGAGGATAAATCATTTACCGATACCGTAAAAAAGGCAGATAAATGCTTGTATATAGCAAAATCAATATCGAAAAATATTGTTATATGTGAATAATATATTACTTCAAAAAAATATGTAAAGTTTTTAAAACTTTACATATTTTTAAATTCAAAGCTAAGATAAAAAAGGTTGTCCAGTAAGAACCGTCCCCTCTGGATTTCTTGTGTTTAAAATACTCTTTTTAAGGGTAAACTATATTAATACCATGAATTCAAGGAGAAATAGATGAACAAAATTCTTAGAAT
>CAZCTI010000239.1:0-2210 GCA_964501385.1 uncultured Clostridia bacterium | reverse complement strand
AACTTACTGATCACATGCCCGCTAAAAGTGCAGAATTTGAAGAAGTTTACCAAGAAGTAAAAGATAACTGTTTTGCCGTAAAACAAGAAAACATATATAAAAATAGAAAAGAAGAATTAGCAAAAAAGTATGATGTAGTTATATTCGAATAGTTATTAAAAACAATAAACATGTGTCATTCTGAACCTCGGGTGAAGAATCTCATTTAGCCCTGCATATGCAGGGCTAAAATTTTGCAATTTATCATGAAAAAATTCTCCTATATAGTGGCTTGAAATATAAACCAGCCATCCTTAACAGAAAACCGGAATACACCGCCATGCTTTTCCACAATGTGAGCCATGCTTTTCGTGCCAAAGCCATGTCCCGGTTCTTGTGATACAGGAAAACCTTTATGAAATAAGGGTTCTGTATGATAGCTGTTGCGGATGTCAATACATAGCTTATTATTTTTGTAATACACATGCAAGTTGATATGGCGTTTATTGCTGTCTATTATATTTTCACAAGCATGTATGGCGTTTTCCAAAGCATTTGACAATAGTGAGCAAAGCTCAGTGTTAGAGAAGGTTAACGATTTAGGCAGATTCGCTTCTAATGTTAATAGGGTTCCCGATTGTTTTGCTTTAGCGGCGAAAGCGGACAAAATCAGATTAATAGTATCATTTTCGCAAAAGCGCATGGGGGTGATAGTGTCTATGTCTGATTGGGCAGTCCTTAGATATTTATTGATATCTTCTATGCGTCCCTCATATGCAAGACCCTGTAAAAGTGAGAAATGATGTCGCATATCGTGCCGATATGCTGCAGCATTCTGCTGTAACTGCCGCAGCGAAGCAAATTCAGTTTGAGCTTTACGGTACATCGTATCTAGCATATCACGTTCTCTTTGGATGGTTGCCTGTTTTTGTGTTTCATTATAGTAAAGCAGGACAAACACAAAGTAGAATAATGATGTCATAAAGGGCATAAATTGTACCGCTGCACGAGATCCGCTATACATAAAGTCCGTGTAAACAGTGGCGGCATAGTCGAATAAATAGTAAAAAGCCGGCATGGCTCCAAACAGCAAGCAAGACTTAACAGAGCGTTCCATAAGATGCCTAATAGATTTTAACGCATATGTTTGCAGTAAATAATACATGATAAAGGCAGTTATTATATATCCTATGTGGTTCATGGAAGCACTGTTAAAAAGGACTCCTGCAAGAGTACCAATCCAACGAGGAGGTTGACAGCATAGGAAGGATACAAACATACTTGTTAGTGAAATCAGCCATGGGCGCTTTAAGTAGACGACAATAAAAATAGCCACTGGTAAATGAGAAAGAAGCGGATATAATTTTATGGTCATGTTCATGCCCCAGAGATGTAAGCTAACTATTTGCAAAATAAATAAAATAACTGTTAAGTATCCAAGAGCCAGATAATTTTTATTTGTGTGTGCCATTCCTGAGAAGCTCAAGGCGATTGCAGAACCGAATAATAAAGCAATAAAATAACGAGTAAATTCAATGGCAGTTTCTATCATACGCTTATTCTCTTTCCATTTGATAATTCAGATATTGCTGTTTAATCTCCCGCACCTTACCTTGTGCCACAGGGACAGATGAAAGAGTTTGTAAGGTTATCCTATGATTTTCAATGATATCTACATACTTCATGTTAACAATATAGGAACGATGAGGCTTTATAAAACACCCATATTTTAGAAGTTTATCGCAGACAGAGGAAAAAGCTTCCGTACATTCGATAACCTTGCCTGAGCACATGTGGTACAACACATTTCTTCCTATGACCTCGGCAAAAGCTAAATTGGATATTATAATTTTTTGAATTCCTTCATTACTCTTTACAATAATAACATCCTCATTTTTTTCTGCTTTTATTTGCTCCAACATTTCATCAAATGTGAAGAAAAATTTTTCTTTTGATATTGGTTTTAACACATAATTTATTGCTTTCACCGAATAGCTATCCAAAGCATATTCAGGCGATGAGGTGAAGAACAATATTGGTGCGGTTTTGTCAAAACTACGAATTTCCTTTGCGACATCAATGCCTGTAAATCCCGGCATAATGATATCAAGACAATATATATCAAACCTTTTTCCCTTTTCTAAGACTGAAATCAAATCAAATCCATTTAGAAAAACGGCATAATCGCAGTTGAAATTTTTAGATGTTCTGTATAGGTTTAAAAGCTGTAC
>CAZCTI010000238.1:0-2211 GCA_964501385.1 uncultured Clostridia bacterium | reverse complement strand
AGTGTTTACAGAGGTGAAGAAAACTATAGATATGAAGTTTTATTATTTGCACTTGCTATAAATGACGATGAAAACAATTTGTACAAAGGATATTTTCCTTTTGACGAAAACAAGGGTGGTTTCACATTTCCACTAAATAAATCAAATGAAGTAATGATTCAAGTTTTCGGTGAAAAGGAATACCCCTCTTTTGAAGAAGTTTTTGATTATGATAAAGAATCGGATACTTACTATAAAAATTTAGATTTTGGCTGGAATACTGCCTATAGGGCAGAAAATGTAACAGCTGAAATAAGTGATGATAAATTAAAATTGTACACCCAATTTCAACTGATAAACCAATGGTATGATGTAGGAGGAGACCCGGTACCAACTGCAATAGCAGAATGTAAAATAACATATTCCATAATTTCAAGTAATGATAGAACATATTTGCAATTTAAAAATATGGAAATTGTAAATAAATTGGTTAATTAAGAAGGGAATTTTGGGGACGGACCTTGAAATGACATTTTTCTGAATTATGTTACTTCAGTCTGTCACCAGTATTTTATTACTCGATATCATAAAATATATCTTCCAAATCTATAACAAAATCATCAAAAATACATGTTTTAAAAAAAGAAATTATGAATTTGATGATAGTAAACCTATTCTTGAACGCTATGCAATGCAGATGATAAATAAACATTATTGTGAAATTCGCGTACCTATATTATAAACAACAGTACTGCCGCACACAAAAATGCTCCCATCACCGCCATTCCTTTAATACGCCCTAAAAGAAAGGGGTCGGTCGCACTTTTACTTAGATTTAATGAGCCACCGCCTTGAGACGTATTGGTGATAATTCTTTGCTCGTCCATTCTTAACCAGTCTAAATTCACTAATACTTTTAGTGCTACCGTTGTAATAAGCACTGCTAACAGGATGGATAGCAACCTGTGATTATTAATAAGTTTTTTAATATGCGGCCCCCCCTTTTAGTGCAAATATTTACATAGTCATTATCCCTAAAACTACCTTTGAAGCATTAATAAAATCATTTATGTTAAGCTGTTCATCAGTAGTGTGGGCGAGTTCCATTCCGGTTCCAATAACTACTGCTTTTATACCGTTTTGATTGAAGATATTAGCATCACTTCCGCCACCAGAAGGGACTTTTTTTACTTCAAGTCCTAATTTTTCACATACACTTTCAATTGATTTTATGTGTTCATCATCATGGTCTAAGATGTATGAATAGTAGAAATATTTAATATTATATTCTAATTTAGCACCATATTTGTCGCATGCTTCCTGTAAGCAATTAACCATGTGGTCAGTTTGGTCTTTAAGCTTTTCTGTTGAGCGGCTTCTTGCTTCTGCCACTATTTCAACCATTGGTGAAACAATGTTGGTGGCACCAACTGCTTTAAATGTACCGATATTGGCGGTAGTTTCACTGTCGATGCGAAGAAGTTTCATATTTGTTACTGCATCGGATGCAACCATTATTGCACTGATTCCATTTTCAGGGCTTACACCTGCATGGGATGGCTTTCCAATAATATTAGCATAAATTGTCGCTTGTCCCGGTGCTTCTGTAATAATATGACTTGGGCTTCCACCGCTGTCTAAAACTATTCCTTTTTTAGCGGTTAACTTTGAAAATTCAACTTCTTTAACACCATTCACTCCGCCTTCTTCACAGATTGTAAAAACTATTTCAATTGGTCTGTGAGGTAGGTTGTTTTCTTTTATAGTTCTTAATGCCTCCATAATTGCTGTGATACCTGACTTGTCATCTCCGCCAAGAATAGTATCGCCCTTACTTTTTATATACTCACCATCTATGTAGGGAACTATACCTTTTCCTGGAGTAACAGTATCCATATGTGCACTAAACAGCATTGCTTCAGATTCATTAGTTCCAGGTATAAAACAATAAACATTATTGCCGTTGGAATTTAATTTTTCGCCGGCCTTGTCTGTATAAACATCAAATCCCAAATCCTTTAAATCTTTAATAATTCTTTCAGCTACTGCTTTTTCATTCTTAGTTTCACTGTCAATTTGTACATATTCCATAAAGTTTTTTATTAATCTGTTTTTATTTATCATAGCACACCTCATCTTTTTTTATATTTTATTATAATATATTTTCACAAAAAATACCATGAAACAAATTTAAAAAATTATCGTCTAATATATAGAAGTAAAAAATATTCC
>CAZCTI010000237.1:0-2223 GCA_964501385.1 uncultured Clostridia bacterium | reverse complement strand
AAATCTTATTTGATTACAATTTGCTTGATATAGATAGTTTAGAGGAATAAAAACAAATAAACTGCCTTAAATATTGTTTAGGGCAGTTTTATTTTATGAATCTCCTTAATTGGAAAAAGGATGGCAGTATATGGGGAAGAGGTACCTTGGACAATAAGAATCAGGTTATTTCAATCATGGAAGCCGTTGAATATTTGATATGTTTGGTTAACAAGAAAATGTCATTAATATGTGGCATTTTTTTGTTTGCAAACTGATTCCAAGAGGATTCTGTAATAATTTTGGTCTATTAATTATGATAATAAATATAATATTATAACAATAAAGTTGAGTTAAGAGAAGAAGTGGGTAGGGTTTATATTTTTAAGGAGAAAATAAAATGACAAATGGAGATTATTTATTAGAAGGTTTAGAGTGTATGGGAAAAAACTTTAAGGACAAGTTAAAATTTTGTGGCGAAGGAGTAAGGCTATACCCTTTATGTAAAATGATTCGTGCTGAGAATGCAGAGTTAGACAATAATTGTCAGATTTTTGATCACGTTTATATTGACGCCGGTAAAAGTTTAAAAATAGGAAAATACTCTACACTAACTTGGTATGTACTTATTGAAGGTGGAGCTAAAACAAGTATAGGAGACCGTGTATTTTTAGGACCAGGAACTAAATTACTTACTTCTACGTATAAAATTCCTAATTTTTATACAGTTGAGCATTTACCGGAAGGTTGTAATGAAATTGAATATGGGGACATAGAAATTGAAGATGATGCATATTTGGGAGCAAATTGCACTGTTATGCCAGGCATAACAATTGGAGAAGGCGCAGTAGTCGGTTCTAATAGTCTTGTAACAAAAAATTTAGAACCATGGACAATATATTTTGGAACTCCATGTAAACCTATTGGAAAAAGAGAAAAACCAACAGAAGAGCGTAAAATTGCACTGCAAAAAGTAGATTGGAGCAATCATTTATAATTTATTACTTTAACATGATGCCAGATATTGTGTACTGAAGTTTCAACAACTAAAGATGAGTGATTGTGGTAAATAAATAATGATTTGTAGAGTAGTGGGATGACCATCAGATTGATTTAAAAGCTAAATAGTGCCTAAAAATATACGGGTATGGAGGATAAATGTGAAAAAAATACTTATTTTTGGAGTATGTGGAAATACAGGTAGATACCTTTTAGACTATTTCCTTAATAGTGAATTAGTAGATTTTGAAATAATAGGAATAGATATGATAACCTGTGATTATGTTGAAAAGAATGCAAGATTTATTCAGATGAATATAAACAATAAAAATGAATTTGATAATCTGCCTTCAGAAGATATATTTGCTGTTATTGATTTGATTGGACCGATGCCGGCAAGGATGGAAGGTTACCATCCCGAAGAATATGTTAGAACAAATATTATGGGTACGTTTAATCTCGTTCAGTTTTGTGTAGAAAAAAAAGTTGACCGTTTTATTTATGCTAAAAGTTTCAGTGATATATTGAGCCGATCAGAAGAAGAAATAACTCTTACTGTAGATATGAGCCCTTCTTTTAATTATGGAAATCAACATTCAATTTATACTGTTAGCCAGTTAGCAGCAGTTGAGCTAATAAAATGCATACATGCATATTATTCACTTAAGACGTTTATAATTAGATTACCAACTATTTATTTATGGTCAAAAAATGATAAATACTTCGTTAAAGGAAAAATTGCTAAGAAGATGTACCAACATATGATTGACTGTGCAATTGATGGAAAGGATGTTGAAGTGTGGGGAGATCCGGAAAGATCTAAAGATATGCTATATGTTAAAGATTTATGCCAAATGATATATAAAGCATGTTTTGTTAATAGAGATGAAGGTTATTATAATGCTGGAACTGGGGTGGGAACATCATTAATTAATCAGGTGCAAGGAATAATTGATGTTTTTGATCAGTCTGGGAAATCTAAGTTAAAATTCTGCCCGGAGAAACCAAACGCTCCTCAGTATATTATGGATATTAAAGAGTCTGTTGATGAATTGGGATATTGTCCTAAATACTCATATTTAGATATGTTACGTGATATGAAAATAGAAAGAGAGTTAAATAGATTTTAGCTAAACACTATGTGAAGGAACGAGACCCGTGACATAAACAGGACGGATGGAATTCTCAAAAGATTATGCTCCTGAGCTTGTAGAAATAACAGAAGCAGGAAGAGTTGGTTTGCCA
>CAZCTI010000236.1:0-2241 GCA_964501385.1 uncultured Clostridia bacterium | reverse complement strand
AAGAAAGGGGATTATATGAGAAGGAAAATCTGTATTGTATTAGCAATTACACTACTACTTTTAATTTCAGCGGGATGTCAAAAAAGTGAACCGGTTGTAAAAGAAGGAACAATTATGAGAGCTGAGGACTGGAAGGATAAGCATTCCGCTGTATATCAATCTTATTTGGCTAATTCGGAAATGAAGGAAACTACATATGGAGGCTCTGTACCCGTTGACTACTTGGTAGAATATCCTGAGTTAAAATTATTTTATGAAGGATATGGGTTTAGCAAGGAGTACTTAAGAGCAAGAGGACATGTTTATGCTTTAGAAGATGTAATTAATACTGCAAGACCTAAGGCAGGAGCCAGCTGTTTAACATGTAAGTCTGCAGATTTTACAGAAGCATTGGCAAAAGGCGGTGTGGAAGTTAATAAGTTGGATTTTCAAAAGTTTGTAGACGAAAATCCTCAAATGAGCACAATAAGCTGTTATGATTGTCATAGGAATACTCCGGGTGTTATTGACCTGACAAGAGCACACCTTCCCAAAGCTCTAAAAAAGGTTGAAGAAGAAATAAGTCCTAAGAATCTTGCTTGTGGACAATGTCACGTAGAGTATTATTTGGAAACAGATACCAAGGAAGTAATTTTACCTTGGCAAAATGGGTTTGATACTGACGGGATGATAAAATATTATGATGAAATTGAGTTTAAGGATTGGGAACACCCCTCAACAGGAGCAGCGATGCTTAAAGCACAGCATCCTGAGTTTGAAACATTTAACGGCAGCAATCATTATCTGTTAGGCTTAACATGTGTTGACTGTCATATGCCTGAAGTAGAGGGTAATGAAGATATTAAAACACACCATTGGACCAGTCCCCTTAAGTCAGAAGAAGGATTAAAGAAAACCTGTATAACCTGTCACAGAGGAGAAACTCAAGCTTTAATTGCAAGAGTAGAGGAAGTTCAAAAGGATGTATATGACAAAACTAATGAAGTAAGCAAAAAATTGGAGGACTTTATAAACAGATTAGCTAAAGCTGTCAAGGATGGGGATTTAAAGGATGAAGATTTAGCAAAGCTTAGGGATATTCACAGGAAAGCACAATTTAAATGGGATTTCGTATTTGTTGAAAATGGCGAAGGATTCCACAACTCATCAAAAGCCCACAAGAACTTAGAAGATGCAAGAAAATTAATAGAAGAAGGAATAACAATTTTAGAGAAATATGGGAAATAAGATCAGAGCAAAATTAATTGTCTGTCTGGTGATTAAACAGTATAATAATCAAAAATAAAATTATAGGGATGGTTCATAACGAACTATCCCTATTTAATATTATATATGTTTTATAATTTTTTCTTTCAGGTGATGGATGAAATCTTCATGTGGTTTTTCAACAAAGAACATGGAAAGACCTCCTAAACCAACGTGTGTACCAACAGCTACTCCCATTTGCATAATATATATGTCACCCTTAAATTCAGTTTCACTTAACATAACTTTTAAATTTTCAGCTTTATTAATGTCGGAGGTATAACCAATTATAACGAAATTAGTTTCATCATAATCCACCCGTTTTAGAAACTCCTCAATGTAATAACTATATACTTGTCTTGTTCCGCGTTTTTTAGCTATAACTGCACCTTTAGTATTTTTCATTGACATAATCGGCTTTACATTTAACAATTTTCCTATTACACCGCTTGTATTTGATAACCTTCCGCTGCGTATCAAATTATCCAAATCATCTACTGATAAAAAATGCTTAATTCTATACTTAATAGATTCGCAGTATTCAATAAGTTCTTCAAATGTATATCCATTTTCAAGAAGCATGGCACATTTCATAATAAGCCAACCGCTTCCATGACTCATGGAAACTGAATCTATTACTTCAAATTGAATATTGGAATTTGGATTCTGTTCGTAATATAATTCTTTTGCTAATATTGCCCCTTGATATGACCCACTTGTTCCACTTGACATACAAATACAAAGTATTTGTTCAAAACCCTGTTCTACTGCTTCATTTATACAGGCAATATATGATTCAGGGCTTGGCATGGAAGTGGTTGGATGTGACTTGTAGGTCATCAGATTTTTATAAAATTCATCGCTGGAGATATCTATTCTATCTTTGTATTCCTTTCCGTCAATGGAGATAACCAATGGAGCTAAACTAATATTGTAACGATTTAAAATTTCTTGTGATAAATCGCATGTTGAATCAGCCATTAATTTTATTTTCAT
>CAZCTI010000235.1:0-2253 GCA_964501385.1 uncultured Clostridia bacterium | reverse complement strand
CAGGCTCTGATATGTTATGGCTGCAACAAAATATAGGCACTGAGGAAGCTCCAAACTATGTGAATTCAAACTCTATTTCCTTCACTGTCCGTGATGCATCATATCCGAAGCTGCTCCTTGTTTCCGGTACCATTCCGGACTTGTATTATAACCATGATGTAAATAAGAGTTTTTTACTTACAAATCTTAGCATATTGTGCTACGACCAATACGGGGAACTCTATGACTTAGACTCTAATATGTATATTTGGAGTTTGCAAAAGGAAGACCATGCCACTGTAGAAAACAATATACTTACCGGTCTTGTTGTAGGTTCCAATGAATTAGTATTGTCTTACCCCACAAAAGCAAAGGATGAAGCAGGTAATCCTTACGGGACTATTTCAGCCTCCCCATTGGCTGTAACCGTAAAAGCAGTCCCCTATGTTAATGAACTGTACCAAGGGGAAGGCATTCCTTTAATCAGAGAAGCGGAAGAATTCCCACTCTCAAACATAACTATGTTAGCCCGTGACCAGTACGGAAAAGTTATAGCTATACCTGATGACATTCAATGGAGCCTTGCGGACAATAACAGTATAGAAGCAGTAATAGAAAATGGAAAGCTGACTGTCACAGAAGGTCAAGTAAAATATGCCTCATGGGCTGACGTTATATTAGAAGCATACTCAGCTGATGCTGCACGCACAGCAAAAAATGTGACAGTTCGTGTTCGTCAGCAGCCTATCCTCAATAAATTAACAGCTTATGTCAGCAAAGACTTTAATCCAAAATGGCAGGAAAATGCTATTCTGAATGAATTTTTCACCGTTTTCGGATTTGACCAATATGGAGAGCCTATGACAACGAGCCCTGTATGGAATTCTTCTGAGCCAAATGCTGTTTCACTTGAAAATGGAATACTGACATTTCTTTTGGAGGATGGAGTCAGTATAATAACAGCTAAAGAGGGGGATGTGGTAAGTAATGGAATAATTGTAAAAGTTGCAGGCACTCCCCGTGTAGCAAGTATTAAGGTGGATAATGCCCCTTCATCGGCAGAAATAAATACCCGGCTGAATCTGTCTACTCTTGCGGTCAAGGTTTTTGATCAGTATGAGAAACAGATTGATGCTGAGGTTTTGCAGGCATATCCTGCAGCTATTCGTTGGACACTGGAAATAGGTTCTACAGAAGCTGATATTTCTGACGGCAGTGTACGTTTTGGCAAAAAGACAGGGATGTTGACTTTGATTTGCACAGTCGTGAATGCCCACACAAACGAGGGACTGGTGCAAAAGCGGATTAATATACAAGTAAACTCGCCACAGAGTACACCTTCCGGCGGTGGAGGCGGCGGTGGAGCTCTTGTGGCAGTAACACACACCATCAAAGCATCAGCCGGTAATGGCGGGCACATAACACCAAAATCTGCAACTGTAGAATCAGGAAGAAGTGAAACATTTACAATAAGTCCTAATGAAGGATTTGTAATAAGTGATGTATTGGTAAACGGATATAGTATAGGTGCTGTATCAACCTACACATTTGCAAATGTTGAAAAAGATTCAACCATAGAAGTAGTATTTGCCCAAAAGCTTGAATTAGTGAAGTTCTTAGATGTAAATAATAATGACTGGTTTGCGAAATCTGTTGACTATGTAGTAAATTTAGGTTTATTCAAAGGAACAACTGAGAATACATTCTCACCCTATACATCCATGACAAGAGGTATGTTTGTAACAGTGCTTGGAAGATTGTATGAATTTATGAATAACAATAGTTTGGTTCAGCCTGAAGAATTATCTTTCACTGATGTTTTGCTTAATATGTACTATGCACCAAGTGTTAAGTGGGCAAGTGACAATAATATAATCAGTGGATATGAAGGCGAACAATTCAAGCCGGATGAACTAATAACCAGAGAGCAAATAGTTGCTATTATGTACAGGTTTGCAGTATATGCAGGCTTAGACACCACAAACACAACCGATATTACAATATTTACTGACAGTACAGAGATTTCCTCATGGGCAGTTGAAGCTGTGAAGTGGGCAACAGGCTCAGGAATTATGACAGGAAGGACTGATGGCACAATAGATCCGAAGGGATTGGTACAAAGATGTGAAGTATCAGCCATCCTTCATAGATTTATCGTAAATTTCATAAAATAAAGAACTATGGGGACGGACCTTAAATTTCGTCCCCGGATTTTATACAAAAATAAGCAGCGCCTGAATATCAAATATTTATGATACCAGGCGCTACTTATTT
>CAZCTI010000234.1:0-2254 GCA_964501385.1 uncultured Clostridia bacterium | reverse complement strand
GATATTCCCCACTAAACATACTTTTATAGTTTGTTCCAAGCATTAAGCTTTCTTTTAATTTTATATTATCTACATCGTCTAAATCTCTTATAAACATAAGATATGTAATTTGCTCTATAACATCAAGAGGGTTTGTTAGTCCACCTGCTGCAAATATATCCCATAACCCGTCTATTTTATTCTTTAGTTCTCCCGTTACCATCTATTCCTCCTATACAAATATTCACTGATAATTATAACATAAAAAATGATATAATTCACTTAATATAATACCTAAACAGCCCCAAAAGGTAAATTTATCTCAGTTTCAGCTGTTGCTTTATTTTTTGTGCTAAAAATAAAATTTAGCAATTTATAAACAGATGTGTCATAAATTTTATTAGTTATCCACATTGAATAGGTAGATCTTCCCATTGTTAAACAAATTGTGGATAATTTTTTTTATAGTTTGTCTTTTTCCGTTTAATCACACCTTTCTACTGTTTTACATATCTATTCTCTTCTTACTTGAAATCTTTCATATATAAAATCTTCTTCCATTAATGGTTGTTTTTTTATGCTTTCTAATAATCCTTCAGAAATTTTCGCAATAGTTCTGTTAATTATCTTTATTCCTTTTACTCCATTTTCATATAGCTGAACCAGTATGTCTGCTAATTGTGTTAGAAGATAATGATTTCTCATTGCATTGTAATCTAAGCTATTTGCATGGGTTATCATATATCGGTAGTTCTTTTGTATATTAAATCCTTCATTTTCTATTAACCAACGCTTTCTGCCTGTTTCAGCGAATTCTTCTGCTGTCCAATTTGTTACTTTCATGCTTGTTACCCACTGAAACTCTCTTGTCGTCTTTTGTTTATTCTCAATTTCCAGTTCCATAACTGTAACATTATGTCCTTGATAATACAGGTCATTTACCCATTTAATTTTATGGATCGCTTTTACTTTGGGTTTTCTTTTGTATATATACTCTATTTCTATTACTTCTTCTTCATTTTCGCCCATTTCATTGATTTCTTTATATTCTTCTGCTAACGTTGGTATGCTTCCATCTTTATAACGAATTAAAAATTCCCAATTGTTATTTTTGCATATATCAAATACTGGTCCGCAGGCATATAGACTATCTCCCAATATACATATTGGAAGCCTTGGAAACATATCTTTAAGAGTTTTTGCTAATCTCTTGAAGGAGTTTATCTCGCAGTCTTGTTTAGGCATGTTCTCAGCTTCATTTCCTATGAATTCCGTCGCTATACTAACTACCATATCGTCTGATAACACTATTTTTGCTTCTAGTACTTGGTGATAATATATCGTACTTTCTTCATCAGTTCCTTTATTGTACGTTTTTGTCAGACAGTGTTCACAATGTCTTTCTTTAAAACTAAAAAGATGCGTTGCATCTACTATTACAAGCCAGCTTTTGCCTAAAAATTTCGCTGCATCAAAGCTTTTCTTTCTTATTAGCCCATATATCATTTTCTTTCGGATTTTTTCAAGTTCCGCATTATCTAATCTTTTCAAACATTCATTTACTGTCACATAATGCGGAAGGTATTCTTTTTCTTCTAATCCTAGTATTTTATATATGTTTTTAACACATTCGTCTATATTAAACTCATCACTCATTTCCTGCATTGATTCCAAAGAACATGCATTTTTCAATATCATCATATACAGTATTACTTCAATTTCGTATGTGATGTAACTTTGGTGTCTTTTATCCATTACATTTTTTATATCCTGTATCAAGTCTGGAAAGTAGTGTGCTTGTATCTTTATAAATTCCTTAATTTCATTTTGTAGTGTTCTTCTTATTTCTCTTTTTTCAGCCCTTGTCATTTTTACATTCTCCCTTGCCATTGCGATAAAGTTCTTTTATCTATTTTATCATATTCTTGGTTTTCTTGCAATTTTGAATGTTTTTTTATCGTAATTTATTGCGAAAAATATTTACCTTTCAGAGCTGAGCTAAACTTTCATATAAAAAAGAAAGCAGGGATAATCCCCGCTAATCTAAAATTTACTTCATTTCTTCCAATATTGTCCTAACTGCTAAACGTCCAAAACCTAGAGCTTGGCCGACACCACTAGTGTATGATAAACCTTCTTGATACTCAACTGAACCACAGGTCTCTCCTGCAGCGTAAAGACCAGGGATTGTTTCTCCAGCCTTATTAAGCACACGACTCTTAGTATCAATTTTTAATCCGCCGTATGTATGGAATACCTCGGATCTAACTTTAGC
>CAZCTI010000233.1:0-2273 GCA_964501385.1 uncultured Clostridia bacterium | reverse complement strand
AAGTTTGATTTTTGCAATCGCTTCACCCTCATATTATTTATGTTTATATATAAAGCTTATTGCATTATATATTGATTATTATAAGTCACTATGAATTTCTTGTCAATTTATTTATGAAACATGTCATTTATTGTTGATAGTGTTTTATGTATTCCTTAATCTCTCTAAATGCTTGATTTATTATATAAAATGGTAATTACAATTATATTCTATTTAAGTTTTATTTCTATTATATTTCAATTACATTTTAATTACACGAAATAATAAAAAGCCGCCCAATGGACGACTTCATGGATTTGTATTATTTATTTTTTCTTTGTTTGTCTTTTGGAACTACGCATGTGCCACTTGCTCTGCACACTACTATAGGTTCTTCCAAAACATCGCATGCTGATTCATTTATATCAGTTCTTGGAATTATAACTTTTCTTGCTTCAAATACCATCTTTCTGGATGATGCACCTGTGGATACTATTTCACCTTCTGCTTCGATATAGTCTCCTGCAAATACCGGTGCTAAGAATTCCACATTGTCATATGCAACAAACAAACCTTCATCTCCGTCGTTTCGGATAAGAAGCTCTGTTGCCACATCTCCGAACAATCCTAACATTCTTGCTCCGTCAACTAAATTTCCGCCGTAATGAGCATCGTGTGCACTCATTCTAAGTCTAATCAATGATTTCATTTCATCCTCCTAAATTTTATCCTCTTATCACTTGCCCTGTGACAAAATAATTCTACCACTGAAAATGACAGTTGTCAATGCCACACCCGCAGACATGGGGACGTATCATCTGTCTCAAAGACGTGGGGACATTAGGTTGCGGTTATAGCTAAGTGTGAAAATTCAATTATTTACAATTTTGTGCACCTTGTTGGCTCAATAATAACTTAAAATCTACGCTGTAACAGCCATTATTTCCAATTGCATCGCATTGCTCATTAGGCTCATAATTTTTTTATCGTAAATCTGTTTTAATAGCATTTTAAAATAAATATTTGTTTCCATAAATTCACCTTAAATCATACTTACATTAAAAAATCTATTCTTAAAAATTGGAATTTATCAATTTCGTTTATACTTCTATCTGAATTACAATTCAAAACTTAATATACATCAAACTATCTCTCAATATAGACACTTACAGTTTCCTTTAGCTCATCACTGAACTCCTCAAGATTTTCAAAGCTAATCGCACCATCATTTATTAGGGAAATAATGTTGTTAATAAGTTTTGATCGACTCATTTCTATTTGAACCCCAGTCCTCTTTCTATCTTCCTTTATTCTCTTGTCCAGCTTCCAAAATTTTTCTGATGGATTAGTGTCTTCACTTAGTAATTCTATATACTCCTTATTGAGCCTGTCCATATATAATTCCTGCCAATCAGCAATTTTATTTTTAAAAAGCCTCCAGTCCCTTTCTGTAAATCTGTGCTCTTGCATAGTCTCAAGTCTCCCTCTAAATTCCTATTTATCACTACAAAATCAGCTAAACCATTAACCTTAATTATAAATCACGTAAACGCTTGGATATGTCACTGGCACTATATAAGACATTTGTAACAATTACCCTCTCTTCTCTAATATGGAAGAATACAGAAAAGTTGTCTATAGGCATTTGCCTGAGTTCCATCGCTCGCTCTTCTTCCGTCTCCATTAATTTGATGCGTTCCGGAAATAAATCAAGAGTTTCAATTGCTGTAGCTATTCTGTTATACTGTCCCATAGCTGTTTCCGGAGCCTGTAATTGCTCTGCAATATAGTTATAAATTTCTTCCATATCAGAAAGAGCCTTATCAGTTATTTGAACCTTATAACGCTTCATTCGTGTGCCTTCCTAAATCTTTGAAAAGCAACAGAAGCATCCTGCACATTTCCTTTTTCGATATCGTTGTATCCTTCCCTTAACTTTGCATGAATTTCATCTGTTGTCATCAAATCAGCATTTACAGAAGCCGGTACTTTCGGCAGTGTTACATCAAAAGGGATTCCACCGGTCATTGAAATTTGTTTTAGATAAATATCTATCGCTGTAGACATAGGTATGCCAAGTTGTGAAAGGACTTCTTCAGCTCTTCTTTTTACATCAGGATTAACTCTTAAATTTAAGGTTGTAGTTTTTTCCATATAAATCATCTCCTTTACAACATTGTAACGCTTTTGTCGTTACTTTTCAATAGGGATTTTGATATTATAAGATTTACTACAAAATGTCAAAATATTGTTAATGTTAAGTGAAAACTACAGAATTCAAGTTAAATATTACG
>CAZCTI010000232.1:0-2287 GCA_964501385.1 uncultured Clostridia bacterium | reverse complement strand
CTGGTAAAAAGTATAACATAAGGGAGAGGGCTGTCATTCGCCTATCCCTTAGAATGTCAACGGGTTGTAGTGCTTTTGGTACTTTACTCTACGATGTAAGAGATGGTAAAAATTGCTTCAGCTTAGAAATGTGCAAGATGTTAGGTGTAGATACGGAGCATATGCCTGAAATTGTGAAATCTAAAGAAGTTGTTGGACTGTTAACAAATGAGGCAGCATCACAGCTACAGTTAAATGAAGGAATTCCAGTGTTTGGAGGGGGAGGAGATGCTTCATTAATAGGTATAGGTGCAGGTGCTGCAGGGATTGGAAATACGCATATATATTCCGGCACATCAGGATGGGTATCAACTGTTGTAAAAAACAGAAAAATAGACCTTTCATCTATGATAGCATCAATTGTAGGTGCAGATGATAACAGCTATAATTACTTTGCAGAATTAGAAACCGCAGGTAAATGCCTTGAATGGGTTAAAGACCATTTAGCCTTGGATGAAATTAATATATATCTTGAAAAGGTTAGTGTTTCTGATTCAGCAGAATCCCTCTGCGTCAATTTATATGATTTCATGATGGAAGAAATAAAGAATGTACCCGCCGGCAGCAATGGAGTAATTTTTACACCATGGCTTCATGGAAACCGTTGCCCCTTTGAAGATCCAAACGCTAGAGGAATGTTTTACAATATTAGCTTGGAAACAGGCAAGAGGGATATGATACATTCAGTTATTGAAGGAATTTGTTATCATTTGAGGTGGCAGTTAGAAGCACAAAGAAAAAAGGTTAAAACATCAGATGTTATTCGTTTTGTAGGTGGAGGTGCATTAGCATCTTTAACTTGTCAGACTATTTCAGATGTTTTGGGGTGTAAAATAGAAACCGTGGATAATCCTCAGAATGTAGGAGCTTTGGGGGCTGCAGTAATCGCAGCACTTGGGATGGGATTGTTGCAAAATTTAGAGGATGCAAATAACCTTATTAAAGTTAATGCAGTTTATTATCCAAATCCTGATAATAAGGAAGTTCATGACAGAAACTTCAAGGTATTTAAACTTTTGTATAAGAATAATAAAAATACATTTAAAATACTAAATAGTGGTTTTGGTTCATGATAAAGAGTTCAAAAATAATAAGAATAGGATAAATATATGGTTAAAAACATAATAAATAATAAATTTCACAAGGATACCTTTAATAAAACAACTGAAGAACGAAGACAAAATGTGCTGAAAGTAGCCATTGAAGAATTCGCAACAAATGGTTATAACGCTACAAGTATCAATGATATATCCAAGAAGGCTCAAATAAGCATTGGTGCTATGTACAGTTATTTTGCATCAAAGGAGGATTTATTTTTATCCATTGTAAACAATGCATATTTTCTTATGGACCACATTTTAAAAGACGTGGAAGATAATAGTAGTGATATATTTGATTGTGTGAGAAAGATGATACAAGCATCAAGAAAGTTTGCAATAGAGTATCCTCATTTAAATAGAATTTATCTTGACATTACTACTCAAGCACTTTCCCATATGTCAATAAAATTATCTAATACATTAGAAATAATTACACCGCAAATTTTGAGTAAGTTTATTGCCAAAGCCAAAATGCAGGGGAAAATATGCGAAGATATTGATGAAAAGGTAGCCGCATTTTGTATGGACAATATATTTACAATGTATCAGTTTTCCTTTTCATCGGATTACTACAAAGAACGACTTAAAATATATATAGGAGAAGAAGTTTTAAATGATATTGATAAACTTGAGGAAAGTATTTATAAGTTTATCATAGGTGCCCTAATGATGTAATGCTTAACTATTAATGGAATCATAATATATGAAAGGAAATAGCTATTAGGTTTTAACATAATAGCTTTTTCTAAAATATCATTGACGCATTTACAATTTAAATAAATATGTCATTTAAATTTATATTCAACTCGTTAAATACAGCAGATACTAATTTATCATTTTTGGAAAAATAAGTATTTGTTTTGGCTTTGAAATTATATATAGTGACAGTTTCCCTATCGGGGTCAACAATCCAATACTCTTTAACGCCAAGCAATTCATATTTAATCAGTTTTGTAAAAGTATCCATATATCTGCTGCTTGGGCTTACAATTTCAATTACAATTTCAGGAGCTTTTTTATATCTTTGAAAATCAATATTTTCTAATCCGCAAATAACTGTAATACCCTTCTTAACTATTCTTATTGGGCATTAGGTTCAATGCTTGGTGGAATCATAGGTTCTATGGTTACATTTAATACTAAGGGAC
>CAZCTI010000231.1:0-2307 GCA_964501385.1 uncultured Clostridia bacterium | reverse complement strand
ACCTTAGATTTAACAGAGGCTGGAAGGGAAGACCTGCAGCATGGTTTGCAGTAATAGGTTTTGTATGTGTAATATTTACTTTTGTTGGTGTTAATATATTATTGCCCGGACTTCATAGTTATAAATAAGAAGGTGAAATTTTGAAAGATAGATTATTTGATGATACAAGTACAGTAACAACTATGATAAAAATTTACTGCAAAGGCAATCACGGAAAAGAAGAATTGTGTGATGAATGCCTAAACTTAGCGGAATATGCAGATAAGAGAGTTAAAAATTGTAAATTCGGTCAAGAAAAGCCTGTGTGCGGGAAATGTACAGTACATTGTTATAAGCCGGAAATGCGTGAAAAAATTAGAGAAGTAATGAGATATTCCGGACCAAAAATGGTTTACAAGCATCCTATCATGCTGCTAAAACATGTTAAGGACAAAATCAAATATTAATTTTATATAAAGGGAGATACTATGAATCATATATCCTGGAATACAACAAAAAAGTGTAATTTATATTGTAAGCATTGTTATAGGGAATCAGGGCCGGAAAAGATGGATGATGAACTATCAACTGATGAAGGGAAAAAACTCTTGGATGAAATGGTTAAAGCCGGTATGAAAGTAATAGTGTTAAGCGGTGGAGAACCAATGATAAGAGATGATATATTTGAGCTTATAAGCTATGCCAAGTCTTTAGGCATGACTGTGCTTATGGGCAGCAACGGAACTCTTATTGACAAAGAAAAGGCAGAAAAACTTAAAGACAGCGGCTTAAGTGCCATTGCAATAAGCATAGATAGCTTAGACTCTGAAAAACACAATTTGTTTAGAGGTTCTGACACAGCCTTCCAAAAAGCTATAGAAGGTGTAAATAATTGTATAGAAGCAGGGTTAAGAGTTCAATTAAACTGCACCATTACAAAACAGAATTTAGATGAGATAGAAAAGATTGCGGATTTTGCATCAAACTTAGGAGCTGCCTCAAGTCATATGTTATTTTTGGTTGACACAGGAAGAGGAAAGGACATTAAAGAAGCTTCCTTGAATATTGAAGAGTACAAAAATGCTATTAACAGAATTATTGACAAGGATTTAGAACTTAATATGCAGGTTAAGCCAACATGTGCACCTCAATACAAAGTAGAGTCTCTTTTAAGAGGGATAGAACCAGTAAAAAATACTAGCAGAGGATGTATTGCCGGCATTAGCTACTGTTCAATACTACCTAACGGAGATGTGCACATTTGTCCTTATGCACCGGTAAAGGTAGCCAGCATAAGAGAAGAAACATTTGATTATATTTGGGAAAACAATGAAATATTTAATAAATTAAGAGACTATAAAAACTATAAGGGACAATGCGGTCATTGCCAATATATAAATATTTGTGGAGGTTGCAGAGCAAGAGCGTTCAGCAATACCGGAGACTGGCTGGAAGAAGACCCATATTGCCTATTAAAGCTGGAGGCTTAAATGAAATTTAAAATGTTAAATACAAGAGATTTGGCTACAGTTGCAATGTGTATAGCAATTGCCGTAGTTTTAGGAAAGGTTGTTGGAATATTTCACAAAATACTTCCATTTTCCCGAGGTGTTATAAATGCACCGTTCTTTAGTTTTATAATAGCAATGATGTTGTATAAGGTAAGAAAACCGGGAGCTATTACATTATTTGCTCTTGGTTATGGAATGATGATGGCAAGAATATCGATTTTTGCATCCATATCAATTTGGGTGGGTGGAATTACAGCTGATGTTATAATAAGTACCATATTGGGAGAATATAGCTCAGATGTTAAAATTGCAATTTTTGCACCGATATATTCTGCATGCGGTATCATTGCAACATTTATTATAACAACATTATTTATCAAAAGTTCTCTCTACAGCTTTGGAGGAACAATGGCTACTATAATTAGTGCCGTATCTGTTTATGCAGCCGGAGCTATAGGAGCATTCTTTGCTATGAAGCTGTACCAGACACGACTTAGCAAATGCTTACCAAACTAACAATAGAATATCAGCAGAATGCTGAATATGACAATTTAGTTGACAGAGTATATACATTGACTCATTCAGACTATACTGGTCAAAGAATTTTGTTTATAGGCAACCAAATAGACAAAGATAGACTTAGCAAGTACAGAGACGAAGTGGAAGGAAGATGGATTAGAGAAAACGACCAATTCGAACTCCAAATTACTTGTAATTTGTACTCAGAACACAGCATGCTTACATTAGAAGAAAGATATAAAAAATTTAAATCTCACATTGTAAGGGCAATTACTGCAATTATTAACGGTGATAAGGA
>CAZCTI010000230.1:0-2313 GCA_964501385.1 uncultured Clostridia bacterium | reverse complement strand
TAATAAACTATTTGAGGAACCAATCTCCCTATATTAATAGAGTTAGCAGATGATAAAAATTTGTTTTTTGAAGCTAATTCCTTATTTATTTTATCATTTGCAAATATATTTTTAACCCCCGTCTGAGCATCGTCAAAATTCCCTTTAATGGCACAAACAAATGTATTTTCACCTTCTTGGGTTATCATTTGAGCTTTTTGAACCTGACTTACACCACCATCCGGATAAAACACAATAATTTTGGTACCTTTTACATCCTTAAATCCTTCCAAGGCAGCCTTACCCGTATCACCTGAAGTGGCAGTAAGTATTATAACTTCACCATTCATATGGTTCATTTCATATGATGCAGTCATAAGATGAGGCAAAATTGAAAGAGCCACATCCTTAAATGCTGATGTAGGTCCGTGAAAAAGCTCTGTAACGTAATTTTCTCCTACTTTTACAAGAGGAGTTATTTCATGGTTGCTAAATTTATTAGTGTACGCATTTCTTACACAATTTTTTATTTTATCCTCACAAAAATCATCAAGCATAATACTAAGTATAATTTCAGCAATTTCTAAATAGTTTTTACCGATTAAACTATTTATATCAACCTTTTTCTTATCTAAATCCCTCATTACAAAGAGTCCGCCATCCTGAGCAATTCCCTTTAAAACAGCCTTGGATGCAGTGGATTTATTATTAGAATTTCTTGTACTTTCATAACTTTGAAGCATTAATTCCTCCGTATTTACTTATAATAATATATGATATACTGTTCTCGATATAATTACAAGTGTTTTTTAAAATAAAGCAATTATTGACAAGTTAGCCAATGTGTACGGTTCTTGCCGGATAATTTATAATAAAAGGGGATCTGGTTATCATGCAATGCTGGAATGATTATAAAACTACTATGCTTTTATTAAAAAATATGATAAAATGAGCTTACAATAAATGACAAGGGCTGTTTCTTAACAAATAAATTGTCGAAAATCAATCAAAAAGAACCGTCCCCAAAACTTCCAAAAGGAGAAGTAATGAAAAATATCAGTATTTTAGGTTCCACAGGTTCAATCGGAACTCAAACATTGGATGTTGTACGTGAACATTCAGATAAAATTAAAGTTGAAGCAATTTCAGGAAACAACAATATTGAGTTGTTAAAAAAGCAGATAATTGAATTTAAACCTGAACTGTGTTGTGTAATGGATGAAAATAATGCGTTAAAATTAAAGAAAATGCTGCATTCAAACATTAAAACCGAGATTGTTTCCGGAATGGAAGGTTTAATTGCAGTTGCAGAATATGATAAAAGTGAAATTATAGTTACTGCAGTATCCGGAATGATTGGTTTAAAACCAACGGTAGCATCAATAAAAAAGGGAAAAACAATAGCCCTTGCTAACAAAGAAACATTGGTTACCGGTGGAAAGTACATAATGGATTTATCAAAAAAATATAATGCTCCCATACTACCCGTTGACAGTGAGCACAGTGCAATTTTCCAGTGCCTTATGGCAAATGAAAACAATGCAATAAATAAATTAATATTAACAGCTTCCGGCGGTCCCTTCAGAGGAAAAAATGAAGAATATTTAAAAACAGTTTCTGTTGATGATGCTCTGAAGCATCCAAGCTGGTCAATGGGCAAAAAAATTACCATTGATTCAGCCACACTAATGAACAAAGGATTGGAAGTAATAGAAGCAAAATTTTTGTTTGATATAGAACCGGAGCAAATAGAAGTTGTTGTACAACCGCAAAGTATTATTCATTCAGGGGTGGAATTTATAGACCATTCAACTATAGCTCAACTTGGACATCCGGATATGCGTGTCCCTATACAATATGCACTGTTTTATCCTAAACGCATTGAAAACAGCTACAAAAGTTTGTCCTTATTTAATATTGGCACTTTAACATTTGAAAAACCGGATTTGCAAACATTTAAATGCTTAAAACTCGCCTTTGACGCATTGAAAGAAGGTGGCACCATGCCCGCAGTTTTAAATGCATCTAACGAGCAATGCGTAAACTTATTTTTAAACAAAAAAATAAGTTTCCTTGACATAGGAAACATTAACGAACAAGTTATGCTAAAACACACACCTAAAGAAATTGATTCAATAGAAACAATCATTATAGCAGAAGAATTTGCAAAGCATTCCGTTAATAAATTAATATAGTACTATAATTACAAGGGATACGGGCCTTATCATATGACAACACAACCCCGTCCCCTTGTCATTCCCTTGTCATTCACTCAAGCATATCCTTTATTGCCTTGTTGTTTATATCTTCATCAACATTAACAATTATTACATC
>CAZCTI010000229.1:0-2317 GCA_964501385.1 uncultured Clostridia bacterium | reverse complement strand
ATGATTACAATCCAAAATGGTCTCCTGCAGAGTGGGGACTCAGGTGGATTTGGAACCACAAGGAAGTAAATGTAGTATTGTCAGGAATGAGCAATGAAGAACAAGTTGAAGAAAACATGAAAATTGCATCGTCTGCAATGGCTGACTCGCTTTCCGATGGGGAATTAGAGGTATTTGATATAGTTAAATCAATTATGAACGAAAAAATTAAGGTACCTTGCACAGCCTGTGGCTATTGCATGCCTTGTCCTCATGGTGTTGATATACCGGGTTGCTTTTCAAGCTATAATGATAAGTTTTTGTTGGAAGATAAAGCATTCAGGTGGAAGTATGCTCAGACTTTAGGTGCACTTTCGGCAAAGCCTGCATTTGCCTCCAAATGTATGGAGTGTGGAAAGTGTGAAATCCATTGTCCCCAGAATATAGAGATAAGAAAAGAGCTTAAGGCTGTTGAAAGAGAAATGGAAGGAACTTTGTTTAAACCTCTTGTAGGTGTAGCAAGGAAAGTATTGAAAATCAGGTAAATTATTGTTATAATGTAAAAGTTCTATATCAGTAAAACAAGGAGGTAGCTATGACGTTACAACAATTAAAGTATTTGATTGAAGTGGCTGACAAAGGCTCCATAAATAAAGCCGCAAGCAGCTTGTACATATCACAGCCAAGCCTATCCAATGCTATAAGAGATATAGAAGGGGAAATTCAAATTAATATATTTAGAAGAACCAACAAAGGAGTAAGAGTAACAGTTGAAGGTGCTGAATTCCTGATATATGCAAGGCAAATAGTTGAACAAGCTGACTTGCTGGAAAAAAAGTATAAGGGTAATAAACCTGAAAAGTTAAAATTCAGTATATCAACGGAGCAATGTGCAGTAACTGTGATTTCCTTTAGTGAACTGATAAAAAATTACGGCAATAATGAGTACGAATTTCATTTAAAAGAAACAAGGTCTGTTGAAGTGATTGACGACGTCATAGGTTGTAAAAGTGAAATTGGAATAATTTATATAAATGAATTCAATGAAAAGGCAATAAGAAAGAAAATTAAAGAGGGAAATGTACAGCTTGATGAGTTGTTTACAGCTAAACCCCATGTTCTTGTAAGCATCGACAATGAGTTAACTAAGAAGGAAAAGGTAGTACTTAAGGATTTAGAAGATTATCCCTGTTTGTCCTTTGGGCAAGATGAATACAACATATTTTATTTTTCAGAAGAAATATTAAGTACAATGCTTCACAAAAGGAGTATTAAAGTAAGTGAAAGAGCAACAATGTTTAATTTGATGACAAGATTAAACGGATTTGCAATTTCAACCGGAATAATAAGTGAAAGACTAAAAAAACAAGGAATAGTTCCTATTGACTTAGAGATTGACAATATTATCAAGGTGGGTGTCGTTACAAGGAAAGACACAAAATTAAGTAAAATAGGAGAAATTTTTTTAGAAGAATTTAAAAAAGCCTCTAATAGCATGTTATAGTACCAGACTATAGCATGCTATATTTTTTATGTATTAGACCGAAAATCACATATATTATATAATTAGCTCAAAGGGGTTGTATCTAAATTAGTTTAATAATTAACAAGCGAACGTTGTCGTGCAAAACGATAGCGAAGTATCTCATAATGGGCATTTGCTTGAAACACAAATAGATTTAAGCAAAAAGTATTAGCAGGGAGGTGGTTGTCAAATGATTTATACATGACAGAGATATCTATTCTAATAAAAAACTTAAGAGAGGGAGAAATATGGAAAAGTATAAGTTTATTAGATTATGTATTATCAGTGTTTTATGTTTAGGTTTTGTATTAACAGGATGTTCAAGTCCTGCGGCACCTGCAGCACCGGCTGCTCCGGCAGAAAAAACACCCGGAGACTATATTGCAGCACTTCCTGAAGAATGGAAATCACAGCCTGTAGCAGCCCTTAATCAATGGGCTTCAAGCAAGCATGCTAAAGAAGGTACTACATGTGCAACGTGTCATGGAAATGACCCGCAGAATTTAAAAAAACCTTCTGCACAAACATGTGGAACTTGCCACACTGAGCAGAATGAAGAATTTCAAAAGAGCACTCATGCCACTTCTACAGTTCATGCCATGAGTAAGGATAAAGCTACTTATAACGGTAAAGAAGTAGCATATAAATGGCAAGCTTATCCTGAAGGTGGACCTGATAAATGGGGTTGTGCAAACTGTCACAGTGTAGGTGCTATAAGCGAAGATGATGGCTCATTGGGAGATTGTTCAACATGCCACAGCTCTCACACATTTAGCTTAGTTCAAGCAAGAAGTCCTGAAACATGCGATACTT
>CAZCTI010000228.1:0-2330 GCA_964501385.1 uncultured Clostridia bacterium | reverse complement strand
AGAATGACACTGACGCGAAGTTTATTCATAGCGATGACAAAATTTCCGGTTATTCTACAGATATAATATAGTAATAAAGCGGCTGACCTCCGTAAATTATTTCTATATCGCAGTCTTCTGCCACCTCTTCGATTCTTGATTTAAGTGCTTCTGCAGTTTTTTTATCTATCTTGTCACCGTAAAATAAAGTAACCAAAAAACTGTCTTCATCAACCATTTTACTTATTAGTTCAATTGCTTCATCCTCTGGATTTTCGCCGTGATTTACAATATCACCGTCATAAATAGCAATAATTTGATCCTTTTTTATATCTAAATCATTAAATACAGTATCTCTTACTGCATAAGTTACCTGACCGGTTTTAACTTCCTTTACAGCTTCAGACATAGCCTCTAAATTATTTTCTATATCATTTTCTTCTTTAAATGCAATAAGAGCTGTTATACCTTGTGGTATAGTCTTGCTTGGTATCACATAAAGATTTTTATCGGATATTTCCTTTGCCTGTGTTGCTGCCAATATTATATTAGAATTGTTTGGCAATATTATTATATGCTCTGCATTAATTTTGTTTGCTGCTTCCAAGATATCTTCAGTGCTTGGATTCATTGTCTGACCGCCGGATAAAAATACATCTACATTTAAATCAGAAAATACTTTTTGAATTCCATCACCCATCCCAATGGAAACAAAACCATACTTCTTTTTTTCATGATTTTTTTTATGGTTGTTTTTAATTCTTTCTCTGAATTGCTCTTTCATATTATCAATTTTAATATTAGAAAGCTCTCCATACTTAACTGCTATAGCCAATATTTGACCGGGATTGTTTGTATGTATATGAGTTTTAATAATATTATCATTGCCAACACAAACTATGGAATCACCTTTATCATAGATTCTGCTTAAGAATTCTTCTGAAGTCTTTGTGGGGTTTTTTATCATAAATTCAGTACAATAAGTAAAAATTATTTCATCTTCACTTGTAAATTCTTCAAGTTCAATTTCTGTATCAATCACTTGATCTTCTTTTATCTCCTGTTTTATTTCTATTCCTTTTAATGCGGAGAGTGCTCCTTCCAAAAGAAATATTAGTCCCTTGCCGCCGGCATCTACAACATCTGCCTGTTTTAAAACCTTTAGCATTTCAGGTGTACGGTTTAAAGTATCCTTTGCTTGTTTAATAAGATTTTCTAAAAAAACTGCTACATCTTGGTACTCAGCATATGTAGCCATTGCTTTCTCCGCTGTTTCTCTTGCGACAGTGAGTATTGTTCCCTCAACAGGTCTCATAACAGCTTTATATGCAGTATCTGATGCTGATTTAAAGGATTCTGCAATTATTTTGCAATCTATTTGATTAGTTCCCTTAAGTCCTTTTGCCATTCCTCTTAAAAGCTGTGATAATATTACACCTGAATTTCCTCTTGCCCCCATAAGTGAACCATTGGCTGTAGCATCTGCTATGGCAGTAATAGTGCTTTCTTGAAGGTTTTGAATTTCCTTAATAGCAGCCTGAACTGTGAGATTCATGTTTGTGCCCGTATCTCCGTCGGGAACCGGAAACACATTTAGAGAATCCACTATTGTCTTGTTGTTTTCAAGATTAACAGCGGCTCCTAAAAGCATCTTCTTGAATGTAATATTATCTATGTATTTTATATTCATTTTAACCTCCTAAGTTATTTTTGCACTCGTACGCCTTGTACAAAAATATTAACATTATCCACGCATACTCCTGAAAAAGTTTCAACGCTGTATTTTATTCTAGAAATTACATTTTCTGCAACAACAGATATTTTTACACCATATTGTAATACTATATATAAATCTATGTTTATTTTATCTTCAGTTGCCGAAACTTTTATCCCTTTAGTTAACTGTTCTCTTTTCAGCAGTTCAAAAAAGCCCTGAGTTGCATTTTTAGAAGCCATACCAACAACACCATAGCATTCCATTGCTGCTAATCCTGAAATAGTTGCTAATGCCTGGTCATCAATAAATATACTCCCGTATTCATTAAACATTTTAACTGACATATTTTACCTCCCACTTTATTCAATTATTAAATTTATTATAACCGTTTTTTCATAAATTTACAATTATAAATGTACACACAAATAATACTGTTTTTGTCATCCAGAGAGAAACTGCAGAATTTAATCTTTTAGAGATTCTTAGAGTTAAAGCCTACAGAATGTCACGACATCATGCTTATATTTAACAATAACATTAGCATTATTCATGACAATGACTAATTTTCATTTATATATTACAAATTTTAACTATTCAATTATACTAATTAAAAATTAATATTGCAATCTTTAAA
>CAZCTI010000227.1:0-2333 GCA_964501385.1 uncultured Clostridia bacterium | reverse complement strand
CAGTAGAAAGAGAAAAGAAAGCTGTTGAAGCAGGTTACTGGCATTTGTACAGATTCAATCCACTTCTTAAAGAAGAAGGCAAGAATCCGTTCGTGTTAGATTCTAAAGCTCCATCTGCATCTTTTAGAGAATTCCTTGAAGGTGAAGTAAGATATTCATCATTACAAACTTCATTCCCTGAAATAGCAGAAGAATTGTATGCTAAAGCAGAAAAAGATGCTAAAGACAGATATGACAGCTATGTAAGAATGGCTGATATGAAATACTAGACGATATGAGAGTTTAGCTGGAAAAAAATGAAGAAGACAGGTCGTGATCTGAAATGACCCTGTCTTCTTTTTCGCATTATGTGTTGTAGAATTTGGATAAATGTAGTAAAATAAGAATGAAATGATTACATGTTTTTCCAAGTGTATCATTTACAAAAAAACAGGGAGCGGGGATAATGAAAAGAATAATTTCAATAATGTTAATTGGTATTATGCTAATTTATATGTTGACAGGCTGTGGTGTAAACGAATTGGGTTATTTGAACTTAACAAAGGAAATTTCATCATTAACTCAGTATGGATTAAACAATGTAACAAGTGTGAAGGTTTCAAAGGAATTTTCAGGTGAAGAATACAAGATCGACTTTGAAATAAACGGCGAAGTCAATATGGACAACCTAAAAGAACTGTATGGAACAATGGACTTTAAGTTTAAGGTTAATGATATAGGAATCGAAAATCCTATTAGTGTTAAGTTAGCAGACAATAAGGTGTATATTTCTAAGAATGCGATTATAGAACTGATTAAATATGAAAAAATGATTAAAGGTACTGAACAATACAAAAAAATTGCCGAAGAGTTATTTAATAATGATTTAAAGGATATTGATTACATAGTGCAAGATTTAAGCGAAGAATTTGCAGAAATACCTGATGAAGAAATTCCATACACAGAAGTTTATGATTACGCTTATGAGTATATAACAAAAGCATTTAAGGGTTTTGATACGAAGCTTATAAACAAAATACAAAACGGGTATTCCTTTGAATTAACACCTGAAAGCACTTTAAAGTTCGTGGAAAGTTTAGTTGAATATTTAAGTAATAACAAAGAATCAGTATTTAACGAAACAATAAATTACATAGAAAATGTTTATTTGATTTTAGGTGAGAAAATTACAGCAGAAGAAAAAGATGAAATAATTGCTGAATTAGAAAGCAGCAGACAGGATTTTTATGATTTTGTGGATGAGGCTGTATTATTTATGGAACAATCTGATGAGTTTGAATTAGCTACTTCCATGTTTGATGACAGTATTATAAAAATGGAAATGTATAAACTAAAAGATTCATACAAACAAGTAATTAATACGGAAATTGTTTATGAAAATGTAAGTATGGGAAAACTTATATCTACTACAACAATGACACCAAGGGGTGTTGAGAAAATTTCTGTAACAGGAAATACAATATCTCTGGAAGAAATGGAAAAAGCTTATGAAAAAGCAGAAAATAAAGTTAATCCTGTTAATAAAATAGAGCTTAGATGGTATGAAGACAGTGTCGATACGGAAGTTATAAAATATAGATTAGACGGAAATACCAACTGGGATTACCAACCATTTACAATAATCGAGGGAAGAATTTATTTGCCTTTAAGATATATTGGTGAAGCATTTGGAGAAGAAGTAGGTTGGGATAATGTAAATAAAAAAGCATATGTTATAAGAGGCAAAGAAAAAATAGATATGACCGGTGTGTTGGTAGATTCAATAACAATGGTTAAAATAAGGGATTTTGAAAAATTAGGTTATAAAATAGACTATATTCAGGAATATGGGCAGTCTATCGCAACAATTATTAAATAAAAATGCATCATGCAGTTTATCATCTTTTTCCTTATGTTCCACTAGAAGGAAGGTTAATTAATTTGTTATTAGAAATAATAAAAATAAAAATTAGCTTAAGGAGACAGTATGGATAATAGACCAAAACCTGATGACAGAACAGATAATGTTGAAAAAATAAAGTTTAACATTGATAATACAATAATTAACTACAGAAAAACCGAAGATGCAATCAAATTAGCCGAAGATGATAAGCAAAGACAAGAATTAGAACAAAAGAATCAAAGGCGAGATGAAGCGTTAAAAGGTATGCGTAAAGAAATTAGACAAGAGGCAATAGACAGAAATAATAATTACAAGTAACCTATTTTTATAATAACATTAATGTCATTCTGAGATTTACAGGATGACATTTTTTTGTAATGTAGTCTTTGTTTTTGTACCTTGCGAAATTCTGTGACATGCAATATAATTAGTTATACTATTTTGAAAGGGT
>CAZCTI010000226.1:0-2337 GCA_964501385.1 uncultured Clostridia bacterium | reverse complement strand
ATGATAATTATAAGCTGTTGTTAGAATGCGGCAGCGGGGTTGTAAGCTCATTACAAAAAGTTGCAGATTTGGGAGCACTTGATGCTGTTTTGATAACCCATTTTCATTATGACCATTGCTGTGACATAGGACCTTTGCAGTATGCAAGGCAAATTAAGACACAGCTTAAGGAAATTAATAATCCTTTGCCTATTTATGCACCTGAAGGAGAGTTTTTTAAGCTTCTTAAATGGGAAGATTATACTTATGGAGTTAGTTTTAATGAAGAAAGTATTATTAATTTAGGACCATTTGAAATAAGCTTTATAAAAAATGTTCACCCGGTTGAAGCATACAGTGTAAAAATGAAATGTGATCATAAAATATTTTCATTTACATCTGATACTTCATATTTTGAAAATTTAACTCATTTTTTTCAAAATTCTGATGTATTGATAGCTGAATGCAGTTTTTACTCTCATATGGATGGAACACAGGCAGGACACTTGAACAGCTTTCAAGCCGGTATGCTTGCAGAAAAAGCAAATGTAAAAAAGCTCATACTTACACACTTACCTCACTTTGGTGAATTAGGTAATTTATTAATTCAGGCAAAAGAGCATTACAACGGAGAAATGGTATTAGCATCATACTTAATGGAAATAAACATCTAAAAAGGACCGTAATGGTCTTGTATTTGTGTTATTCTGAGAGCTTGCTCGAAGAATCTTATGTATTATAAATACTAATAACAATAATATAAATGGGATTAGTTCGTTCACGAACTAATCCCTTACTTAAACTGTTCATTGTTTTGTTATTGCATATATATAGTGTCTCCAAACATTAACCCACTGGTCTAATTTATAATATTTTCGTACCTCTGCATCAGAGTTTGCAGCAGGATCATTTACAACTATGTATTCAATTCCATCCTTTATAGCAAATCCAACAACAACCATCAAATGCCCATGAGGAAATGCTGAATTAGCTCCTTCCAATGCTTCCTTTTCTTTTGAAACAACAGATGCAATTACAGGAATTTCTTTTGCTATAAAGTTTTTTACCGGATTGATACTTTTGCATTTCTTAGTGTAAGCTCTCATTCCCTGTTCCCCAGCAAATGCAACATTTTGAGGCCAGTTTCCATATGCTTCATTACCTGTATCCAAAGTTCCCTTTGTTACTTTGTCAAGATTAACGTCCTTGCCATGGAATTTTAAAGTCATAGTAAGTGATGTTGGGCTGCAAATTGAATTACTGTGAATATGACCACTTGCAAGCTGAGAAATAAGCGGAATATTATCAAGTATTTTTAAATAATCTCCATCTACCGGTTCATCATATCCACCATCAGTTGAAAATGCTATTAACTTAAGCTTAGGGTTATTTCCTCTTAAAATAATTTTTATTTGAACAGCATCGCCAAATTTATCATTATTAACAAATATTCTGTCTCCTGTAACTCTCATTAAATCATACTTTTCTCGCTCTTTTATTCCTTTGTTAAACCCATCAGTTGACCATACACCATAGCTTACAAAATCAGACCATTGGTTTTCAATTCTAAGCTTAATAAACAGTTCCACTGAGCTGTCGCTGCTTGTCCTTGAATTCCATGAAGGTGTTATTTCAGTAAACTTGTCGGTTTCAATAACAGGAGTTATCAAATAACCTTCTTCAACGTTTTCATCAAGAACAAGAAAGTCACCTTCTGATTTTAAATTTACTAATTTATTATTTACTAAATCTTTATTTTCGCAAATCCAATCCATATAATCCTCCTAATTTTATGATGTCATAAAAATAATATCATTTTATTATTAATATTACAATGAAAAACCTTGATAATATTATTTTAACTTAATATAATGTTACTGTTCACACTGGGATTGTCATCCTGAGCAAAGCAGAGGATCTCATCTTTTGAGGAATGAGATTCTTCAACTTCGGTTCAGAATACCAAGGGCTGAAGCCCATCTTATTTTATGTGTGAAAACTACCATATAGGGCTAATGAGGAGTGATAATATGATAGCAATAAAAGGCAGAAGAAAATGTGCAAATTGCGGAAAAAGATATAATTATACATACGCAAAAGGAGAAGAAGCTTCAAAGAAGGCAAAATTTAAGGGTAAAGATGAAAATTTAAGCACAATTACAAATGTAAAAGTGCTTTCTATAGACACATATGAAGTTACCGCAAACTGCCCTGAATGTGGGTTCGAAGAAGTATTTGTATATACTGATTAACCCACCGGGGATGACCACCGGGGACGGTTCTCGCTGGACAACTTAATTGACCACCGGGGACGGTTCTCGCTGGACAACTTAATTGACCCAAGGAGAACCGTCCCCT
>CAZCTI010000225.1:0-2345 GCA_964501385.1 uncultured Clostridia bacterium | reverse complement strand
AAGATGCTTCGTCAATTGACGAACTGATTTTAATACATCATGAGCGCTGGGACGGTAATGGATATCCCGGGTTATTGAAAAATGACGAAATACCTCTGGTGGCACGAATATTTGCATTAGCAGATTCCTATGATGTGATGGTTAACGATAGACCATTCCAAATGAGGATGACAAAAAATGCGGCTCTAAAGGAAATTAAAGAGCAGTCAGGAAAGCAATTTGACCCCATACTTTCTGATATATTTATAAACTTAATGGCAAAAGAAAAACAAATTGTATAAAACATGTCATTGTTATGAATAACAGCGACGCAGGATTTCTTTCTGAACACAGTGAAGACTCTGCAAAATAGGGTTAGGGCATCTTTCGCTTCTGCTCAGGATGACAAAGCGGATATGAACGTAAGGCTATAAACCTTAAGGAAAGGGATGTCTGTTAGTAATAATAAACCAAAAGGAACAATTCCTTCTGATTTAAAAAGGATAAATTATGAGAAGAATCTTATCAAGAATTTTGATTGCAACGGGAATAATTTTAATTAGCATTGCGCTGTATCAAAAGGTGACAACTACTTATTATCAGAACAAATTGGTAAAAGAATATGATGCATACATTAATTCATTAAAAGAAAAAGAAAAAGATATTAACGTAACTGAAGAGGCAAATGATAATATAGAAGAATCAGTGCCTCCTGAAGAAATAAATGTAATTGAAATACCACCTATAAAAATAGAAACAAAATTTGATTTAGCAAAATTTCTTGAAGATAAAGAAATCAGCGGCTTGATTGAAATACCAAAAATCAAGGTAAATGCAGCAATACTTGAGGGTGTGGATGACATAGCCTTAAAATATACAGTCGGGCATTATCCGGGGTATGGGCAGATAGGACAACCCGGTAACTATGTGCTACTTGGCCACAGAAATTATGTATATGGTCACTTTTTCAGGAATATTGACAAGTTAGATGTTGGTGACCAGATTAATATTAAGATTAACACTGATATTTATACATACCTTGTTACTGAATCCTTTGTTGTGGCTCCGGAAGATGTATGGGTATTGGAGCATACGGAAGAACCTACCATTACACTTATTACATGCACACCAATTGGTACTTATACTGACAGATTAATCGTAAAGGGAGTTCTATTGAACAGTAAGTAAATTATAGTAGCTTGTTGAGGTGAAAAAGTGGATTATTGGGCAGGGAATGATTTTTATTTATTTTTTAAACCAATATATAATAAAGAAGGTTATTTAGAAGATTATGTATTGGTGTATGTAAGCGATACTTTCTACAATATTGCTAATATAAGTCCGGGATTAATATTGGGAAAAAAGTTTTCTGAAATAGCTGTTGATAATGCCGATAAATTGGGATTTAAAGACTTGTATATTACAATGAATCCAAAAATAAAAATGAAATATGAAACTTATCTGAATGATTTAGGTAGATGGTACCTTGTTAATATATTTACTGACTTATTGAATAATGATGAGGTCTTGATTATTTATTATTCTGATATAACAGATATTAAGCATAATATAAGCAGCCCACTTACTGATACTGAAGTCTTTCAAAACAATATTATTAATATTAATGACAGAGAGAAAATGTTGTACAAGGATATGTTGACTGGATTGTATAACAAGAATTTTTTTGATGAAGAACTGTCAAGATTAGACACGAAAAGGCAATTACCTATTAGTATAATAATGGGGGATATTAACGGGTTAAAACTAATTAACGACGCATTTGGACATCAGATGGGAGACAACACCTTAAAAAGGGCAGCTGAGATAATGACTTCCTCTTTTAGAGAAGAGGATATAGTATGCAGAATCGGAGGCGATGAATTTATAGTACTGTTACCGAAAACAACAGGTGAAACTGCACTGCAAGTAATAGAAAGAGTAAAAAATAAATGTGAAATAAATCCTTTAGATTTTTTGAAAATTAGCATTAGCTTCGGCATTGCTACAAAAGAATCCACAGATACAGATATATATACAGTGCTTAAAAAAGCAGAGAACAAAATGTATTTTAACAAACTTAAGGAAAGCAAGCAAGCAAAACTTTTAATGATTAAGGCTTTAAAATCAAGGCTTGAAAAAATAACATATGAAACTAAGACACATTACGACAGGCTTAAAATTCTTTGTTTGAAAATGGCGGATGCTTTGAATTTATCAGAAAATGAAAAAGAAGAACTAAGATTGTTATGTGAATTCCATGACATAGGTAAAATAGGAGTATCAAAAAAAATTCTCCAAAAGCAAGGTAGCCTAAACAGTGAAGAATGGGAAAATATAAAACGTCACAGTGAAATAGGCTATTATAT
>CAZCTI010000224.1:0-2358 GCA_964501385.1 uncultured Clostridia bacterium | reverse complement strand
AAACTTCTGCTATCTGCACGGCATTTGTTGCTGCACCTTTTCTTACCTGGTCCCCGCAGCACCATAGAACCAATGAATTTTCACTGCTTATATCTTTTCTTATTCGGCCTACATAGATTAAGTCTTGGTCCGATGAATCAAGGGGCATGGGATATTTTTTATTTTCTAAATCATCAATTAGTTTAACCCCTGCAGCATTTGATAATAACTCTCTTGCTTTTTCAACAGTGATTTCCTTTTCTGTTTCAATTGTAATTGATTCAGAATGGCTTCTGTAAACAGGTACCCTTACACATGTACAATTTACTTTTAAATCAGGATTATGTAGAATTTTTCTTCCTTCATTCTGTAATTTCATTTCCTCTTGAGAATATCCGTTTTCATCAAAGCTTCCAATTTGAGGAATTAAATTAAATGCAATTTGATGTTGGAATGTGTTTATTTTTACATCTTTGCCTTGGCTTATATCCTTAACTTGCTGTTCTAATTCTTTTATTCCATTAACTCCAGCACCTGAAACAGCTTGGAATGTTGAAACTATCATCCTTTTTATTTTAGTATACTTATTAAGTTCATTTATGGCTGTCAATGCAATAGTTGTTGAACAATTTGGGTTTGCTATTATTCCCTTGTGGTTTTTAACATCCTCTGCATTTACTTCAGGTACAACCAATGGTACATCATCCTGCATTCTAAATGCACTTGAATTGTCCACTACAACTGCTCCTGCTTTTACAGCTGCAGGAGATAATTTTTCGCTTATATCATTTTCCGCAGCACAAAGTACCACATGAATGTTTTCAAAGGAGTTTTCCGTAGCCTCTTCTAATACATACTCTTTGCCGTTAAATTCCATAATATTTCCTGCACTTCTTTTGCTTGCCAATAATTTTAAACTTTTTATAGGAAAGTTTCTTTCTCCTAATACCTTTAGCATTTCTTGTCCTACTGCACCTGTTGCACCTAATATTGCCACATTATATTTTTTCATATAGTCCTCACCTTCTGCAAGTAACCCTGCCACTTATGGGATTGCTCATGTATAAAAGTCAACGTAAGTTGCATTTTATTTTTAAGTCTGTCCCTTTTTTATATATAAAATCAATTATAACAACAATTCTTATGTTGTCAAGAACTTTTTGTTTTTATTGGATGTACATATGTTCATGAATAAAACACACCTTTGTAAGTTTCTCCAATTAAAAGAGAACAACTAAATAGTTGTCCCTAAGTAGACAGCATGCTTCTTTACAGAAAATATGGGATAGTTTTGCTTGTCAAAACTATCCCACTGCCATTAAAATTTTGCCTTTATTTTCCAGATGTTCAACTCTCTCACTGCTTGCCATACGACATTGTCTTTTTCAATTATTTCTGTTGTATCGCCATTTTTTACTTCAACTTTGTAATATAAGCTTACATTTGCTTTATTATTATCATTTGCATCCATTTCATAACTATAAACTTTGTAATTTAACAGTTTTATATTATCTTCTTCCTGAAGTTTTAAAAAATCATCAAAATCCTTCGTTCTGTCAGCAACAGGAGTCATCAAATATGTGTAGCTATACCTGTCATTACGCATACCGTTTAAATATTTTTCTGCTGCATCAGCAGGTGATTTTTCTCTGTAATCAAGCTCTCCCTTATCCAAAGGATAAACAGTTGATTTTTCTTTTTCAGTCAACATAAATGCATATGGGTCGTAAACATTGCTTGGATTCCATATCATATATTCGTAAACTCCAAGTTCTTTTGCAGCAATAATCTGATCTCTTACCTTGTCAGGTCCGTAAACAATTCCTGCCCAGTCAAAATCTTGAATCCAAGGTCTTATAACAGGAGGATTTTCCATAGAGGAATTTTTTTCTACAGCTTCTTCCATAGCTCCCTTTACTACCAAGTAAGGATGTGCATTAGGATTTTCTAAGTTATACCATCCTGTTGAATAGTGGCTTGGATAAACCATGGGAGCTATATTATCAACATGCTCCCCTATCAATATCCAAGTTTGGCCTATATCTTCAGGATAATCATCCCATGTTCTCGTTATAATTCCAAATACATCAGCACCTATATTTACTTTGTAGGGTTCAAGTTCTTTTTTTGAATATTCTAAGAAATCACCTATTGCTTGGTCTTTATCTCTATCATTTCTGCCCGGAAATTCTGTAATTGGATTGTATCTTTTTGCTCCGTCAGGGAAACGCACATAGTCAAATTGAATTTCATCAAATCCTAACAGTGATGCTTCCTTTGCAATTGCTATGTTATAATCCCATACATACTGGTCAAAGGGATTTATCCATGGTATATTGCCGCTGTTAGGGTCAAGCCATGTTCCGCCTGATTTAAGCT
>CAZCTI010000223.1:0-2372 GCA_964501385.1 uncultured Clostridia bacterium | reverse complement strand
TATATAATTCAACATTAGCTTTATTAATTACTAACCTACCAATCTTCTTACCTTGCTATGTTGTAATTGCTTTCTATAATCTGACTGTTAACGGGTCAGACCACAACTCTTTCATAGCAACTGATAATGATATTGAATTTGTTATAATTATCATAAAACTTTTGTTGTAACATATATATACCCAAGAAAATAATCTTTAAACATAAATTTTAAAATATTTTTTATTTATTTTCAAAATAATTTATATTAATGAGAATACAGAGGTTATACTTTTTAAAATCAAGTATATAGGGGGGAGTTAAGGAAAATGTGGTTTTGACAAAGTTTTATACTAATGCTATTATGAATTTATTAATTGTAACTGATAATTATAAAATTTCATAAATAAATTGTATGTCTTAGGAGGTATTTGTGGATAAAAGACCATATTTGAATTTAGTTATAACAGTATTAGTTTTATTGCTGATATCATTTGCCATAACAATGATTAATCAATCTGTACAGCTAATTAATACAGCTTCAATGCTACATCCGTATTTTGGGGGTGTTGTTTTAATATTTTTTGCAATATTAGGATTAGCCGCTATAGTAACCATTATAATGATTTTAACTAAATTAGAAAGACCATTGGAAATTCCAAGTGATGAAAGTTCAGATGAATATAGTCAATATATTATTAGATTAAAAAGTCGATTAATTAAGAATAATTATTTGAAAAAATCTAATTATGTTTGGGACAATGAAAAGACAGATATTGAATCGGTTAATAATGCTCTATCTAAAATTGATGAAGAATCTCAACGATTAATAAAATCAAGCGCAGCAGGAATATTTACTACAACAGCTGTTTCTCAAAACGGTTCGTTGGATGGGATTTTTGTATTTGTAACATCTATAAAGCTTGTGTGGAGCATATCAACCCTATATAGTCAAAGACCTTCAATAAGAAATCTTTTAAAACTATATATTAATGTATTTGGTACAGTATTGGCAGCAAAACAAATTGATGATTTAGATATATTGGCTGAAGAACTTGGGCAAGTGCTTTCCAACGTAATGACAGGCTCCCTTGGAAAGATGGTTCCGGTAGCAAATTTTATAACTTCTTTTGTTGTGGATTCAATTTTAGAAGGAACAATAAATACACTTTTGGTATTAAGGATAGGGCTTTTAACTCAATACTACTGCAGGAGCATTACAAAGACAGAGCCAAGAAGGCTGATGAAAACTGCTACAGTGCAGGCAGGAAAAATGCTTGGCGAAATTATATCCAAAGATTTAATATCAATTATAAAAGTATGGACGAAGGCTTCCAGTAAGGCGATTGTGGGATTACCAAAAAATACGGCAGAAACTATATGGGGATTAATAAGCAGTAAGATAAAAAATCCGTTTGATGAAGCTGCTATGACAGACAATGAATAGATATGGCAAATAAGTAATTATTTCTGTTTTGTTTTTATTAACTCACAGCATTTATAGAGAACTATGGGGAGAACTATGGGGACGGACCTTGAAATGGTCAGTCCCCGGAAATTTTCACTTAAAAAGATGGGGTTGCATTTAGATTGTCAATTCACGAAGTAATAAATAGACGATAGTTTCATGTTTAATACATTGCAAGGAAAAAATTACCATGGTATAATATATAAAAATTAACAAGTTTGCAATAGTTTTAAGTAGTGATTTATTAAATATAAAAAAATTATAGTTATCTCTTGCAAATATAACTTATAAGTTGTATAATATTTATACTATCGGAGAAAATATATTATGGATAATGAAAGTTATGAATTTTTAAGTAAAATTCTATATCCTACAGAGTTTAATGATAACTATATATTAGCTTACTATACTTTTAATTCCGATCTTAAAAATATCATTGAAAAAAGCGAATATAAAATTGATTTTACAAAAAAATATTTTAAAAGTTTGAAGTTTTTGGTTAATTTGAAAAGAAATTGTACTGGGCAAAGTTTGTTATTTGAAAAGTTAATGAAAGTGCAAATCGACCTATACTCTATCAAGTTGCACGGTGTTAAAAACATTAGGATTTTATTTATCTTTAAAGTAATAAATGATAAGGAATATGCAATTTTACTAAATGCATTTCAAGAAAAGGACAGATCAGATTATACAAATGGAATACTAGTTGCATATGATAGAGCAAAAAGAATTGGTTAGATTTATTAGGAGGTAGTATATGTTAAAGAATGATTTACTGAATGACCCTTTGAATTTTTTTGATGACTTAGATAAAGATTTAAAGAGTGAGATGGAATTAGATAGTTTATTAGTTGATTTAGCATGTTCAATTATAAATTATCGAATAGATAATAATATAACTCAAAAAGACTTGGCTGAAAAATTAG
>CAZCTI010000222.1:0-2421 GCA_964501385.1 uncultured Clostridia bacterium | reverse complement strand
ACTTCAAGGATTTTTAAAATTTGTTCCTTTCCCATTGCTGAAACTTTGGATAATTTAACTCTGCCTTTATTAACTATAAATAAATAATCAAAATAATCCCCAGGGGTAAAAATAATTTCGCCCTTTTTATATGTTTTGTGGTTGGCTGATAACATTATGCTTTCCTTAATTTCAAAGGGCAAGTCCACAAATATAGGTATATTATCTATACAGTAATGCTCATGGTTACAATGGTCATGACCACATTCAATGCAATTGTGTTTTTCCATATTGTCCTCCTGTTTGATTTAATTAATCATAACAGTAAAGCCAATATTTTTCAACAAAAAAACTCCAAGCTGTTGGAGCTTAAATTGATTTGCTAACCCATCAGAGAAGTCCATCGGGGACGGTTCTCTTTGGGCAAAAGTCCATCGGGGAAGTCCATCGGCGACGGTTCTCTTTGGGCAAGTTTACCATCTTATTGACCATCAAGAACCGTCCCCACTGGGCATTGACCGCCAAGAACCGTCCCCAGTGGGCAATTAGATGTATTTTTCTTCTAATTTATTAAGTAAATCTAAATAATATTTTTGCGTTCCCTTTTCTTCAGCTGCTTTTTCAAATTCTTCTGACTTGCTGTTAACCTGGTCCATAATTTCTTTTGAAAGATTTTTTGCACCAAAATTGTATACTGCATTGTTTTCTTTTGCTATATGTCTTGTAAGCAAGGCAGTATATCCTATAGCATTGCTTATTACATCAAGCTTGCTTTCTTCATCGCCATTTTTAACACGTTTTAAAGCTTCTTTCAACTCACTTATATAAAATCTGCCATAATCATGCTCCACCAACATACCGTGGGTAATGAGATTTTCGGCAAGTTTTCCTAAATTTTGTTGCATTTCTTTAAAAAGAAACTTTTCTTCCTTGCCATGATGGTGAGCATCTGCATAAACTTTTATAAAATCAATCATATTGTCAAAATCTTCATAGTTTATATCATCACCCTTAAAAACTTTAAAACATGCCGTCCTTACAACCTTTAACATACGCAATATATAATCATGCTCTTTAATCATTAATTCAATACTGTTCATTTCACCTTACCTTCCTTATATGGGGACATTCCTTTTCCTTCAAAGACTTACCTTATACTAAAGGTGTGTCCCCCCTCCTCTTAATTCTACTTGTTGTTTCATCCAACTTCTCATATTTGATATCAGTTTCGCTTAAAAGCCCCTCAATAAATTCATCTCTTAGCATATAGAAATCCTTAATATTTCCTTCTGCTTCATCCCAAAATTTTTGGTGTACACACACATTTCTTTTCCAAACAATTTCATTATCTGCATGTAAAATTACTGAATTAGCATGGTCACACGGCATTCCATCCAAAAGAGTATCATTGATTGCTTTATATATTTCTTCTAAGCTACTTTTGTTATCAAAAGTTGAAACTTCAGCACCCTTACTTTTAAAAATATCCTTTATAAAATCAAAATTATTTGGATTATTCTTTGTAATCTCTGTCACTGCAAATGCTAACTTATTTTCAACCTGATTAACTTTTTCTTGAAGCCAACCGTGTATATTTGTAACATCAATTACTTGGTCTAATGGTTTTAGCTCACCATCGCCAAACTTATTGTAAATATTATGTTTTATATTATAGTTAAGAAAATTCTCTGAATAATCTAAAATTTCTTCAACTATTTCATTTTGAATTTTAATTTTATTGTATAACCAAAAATGTATTGGTCCTAAAAATGCGCTCATATTATTCTCCTTTTTTAAGTATGGGGACACCTATTTATATCACATGGAAAGGTGTAAGTCTCTAAAGAGATAGTAGAAATGTCCCCGAATTATTTAAAGAGCATGCAAAGCATGCTCTCCTCATTTATTCTACAGATTTTAAATAAGCATTTAAGCTATTTACAAGATCATCTGCATCAAAACCATGTACCATAGCAGCTTCTTCAACTGACTCCATTTGTGATGATGGGCATCCAAGGCAATGCATTCCTGCCTGCATTAATATTTCAGCCAATCTGGGATCAACTTTCAATATCTCTCCTATATACATATCCTTAGTTATTTCTTTTGCCATTTAATAACCTCCTGATTTATCTTATTTTATATCATTTCCTAATTGCTTAATTACATACTAGGGCATCTTTATCCCAAGAATATTTTTAAATCATCTTCTACAGTACCGATTCCTGCTATACCGAAGTTTTCAACCAACACATTTGCAACATTTGGTGATAAAAATGCCGGTAATGTCGGTCCCAAGTGAATATTTTTAACACCTAAATATAGAAGTGATAACAATACTATAACAGCTTTTTGTTCATACCATGCAATATTGAATGCTAATGGCAATTCATTTATATCTTCCAATTCAAATACTTCTTTTAATTTAAGTGCTATAAGAGC
>CAZCTI010000221.1:0-2436 GCA_964501385.1 uncultured Clostridia bacterium | reverse complement strand
TGGAAAATAACGGCTCAAAAGTTTTAGTGGCAGCATTTTATGATGCACAGGGCAAGTTTTTGGCAGGAGATTCAATACCGGTTACGGTAAAAATTAATCCTCAGATAAAATTAAACGGTATTGCTGAAGGTCAGTTGATTACTGAAAATAAAGTACCTTTAAGTACAACATTGAACTTTTTGGCATCATATGTAAAATATGAAATGATAAATCCTGATAACGGAGCATATTATATTTCTCCAGGGGTAGACCCTGAACAAGAATTTAATATGATACCTGTAGTGGAAGACAACGGTAGAATGTCAGTTAGAGTTATTGCATATGACACAAAGGGAAATGCATATGAAGGCGAATATGTTAATATTGGAATTGATGTTGACAACTACCTATATTTAGGTGGAGTAAAACAGGGGCAAACAATTGACGGTTCAGTAACTTTGTTGGGACAAAGAAATTTCAATGTTACTGATACAGAATACTATATAATTGACAATGTAACTGGCGTAGAAACTTTGATGCATAAGGCAGGTTACGGTTCATACACATGGTTCCCGGCACCTGAAGAAGCAGGAAGCAAGGATTTGTATGTGAAGGTGAAGGATACTGCCGGCAACACTTACACTAGCAGTAGAATTACTGTTAATGTAACAGGTAATCCAAAGCTTCTGTTGCAGGGAGTGGGACCTGGACAGGTTTTAACTACAACAGCAAATTTAAATGTTAAAACAAATGTAAAATTAGACAGTATTAAATATATTCTTACAAATGCTAATACAGGACAGTCAAAGGTAATTGCTGAAGGTAATAAAGAATATGCATTTACTCCTGCCGCAGGTGATTCAGGTTCTTGGTCCTTGAGAGCTGAAGGAACATACGGTGGAAAAACAATTAAAACAGAAGAGGTTAAATTTGCAATTTATACAGGTCAGCTTTATTCAGCAAAACCTGTAATTGAAAAAGATTTATATTTAGACTTAGTTTCTGATTTAGCTGTAAACACAAGCAATAAAACAGGTATGTCCGCAGCATTGCAGGTAGCTCAGGCAATATTGGAAACAGGCTGGGGACAAAGTGTACCCGTTGATAAATATGATGGTAAATTTTCATATAATCTTTTTGGAATAAAGGGTGAAGGAACAAAGGGTTCTGTAACCTCAAACACATGGGAAGAGTATAACGGTGTAACTTTCAGAATTGATGCAGAATTCAGAGCATACAACAATGAAAAAGAAAGCTGGCAAGACCACAAGGATCTTTTGCTTACAAGAGAGAGATATGCACCTTTCAGAGATGTGATGTTTGACAGCACACAAGGTGCCTGGGAGCTGAAAAGATGCGGATATGCTACAGATTCACAGTATGCAATTAAGCTTATAGACATAATTAACAGATATGATTTAAGAGAATTGGATGAAGTGACAATATAACGTTAGTGAAGAATCTCATATAAAAAAGCTCCTTTTGGAGCTTTTTTATTGTTAAATCAATCCAATTAGGATATAATATATTTAAGAAATTCGGGGACATTCCTTTAAGATTTTGAATGTGTCTCATACATATATAGGAGAATTAAATGATAAGAATAGATAACAGATCAAATGATGAACTAAGACAGGTAAAAATAACAAGAAATTATTTATTGCATCCGGAAGGCTCTGCTTTAATAGAAGTAGGAAATACAAAGGTAATATGTACGGCGATGATTGAGGACAGGGTACCTCCATTTTTAAAAGGAACAGGAAAGGGCTGGGTATCAGCCGAATATTCTATGATACCGGGTTCAACAGGCATAAGAAAATCCCGTGATATAAATAGGGGAAAAATAGATGGCAGGTCTCAGGAAATTCAAAGACTTATCGGCAGAAGCCTAAGGTCAGTAGTTGATTTGGAAGGTATCGGAGAAAGAACACTGTGGATAGACTGCGATGTTATACAAGCAGACGGAGGAACAAGAACAGCCTCTATTACAGGAGCATTTGTAGCCATGGTAGATGCATTTCACAAATTAAAGAATGATGGATTAATAGAAAGAATTCCCGTTAAATCATTCCTTTCAGCAGTAAGCGTAGGGATTTTAAATGGAGAAACAATACTTGATTTATGCTATGAAGAAGATTCCAAAGCAGAAGTTGATATGAATATTGTTATGACAGATAAGGGTCAATTTGTGGAAGTTCAAGGAACGGGAGAAGAAGCTACATTTTCACATGATGAATTGATGAAATTAATATTGTTAGCAACAAAAGGATGCAAAGACCTGTATGAAATACAAAAAAATGCATTGGGAGAAGAAATAAGCGGGGACATAACAAATGAATAGAAGAATAATTTTATCAACCGGAAACCTACATAAGGTTAATGAAATAAAAGGTATATTAAATGATATGCCATTTGAAGTTGTATCAAAAGATGATTTGGGATTTAAGGATTTTGATG
>CAZCTI010000220.1:0-2438 GCA_964501385.1 uncultured Clostridia bacterium | reverse complement strand
TGGCTTGACCCTAACAGCGGCAATATACCATGGATTAATCCATTCGACCAGTATGTATGGGATTATAATGTAGCGATTGCAAAGGAAGCATCCCTATTGGGATTTGATGAAATTCAATTTGATTATGTACGTTTCCCGGACGGAGCTAAAAAATACAATCCGATTGCTGAATTTCCGGGCAGAAACGGTAGAGATAAAGATGAAGCAATTGGTGATTTCTTAGAATATTCAAAAAAAGAACTTGAACCTTACAATGTGAATTTAGGAGCTGACGTATTTGGAATAGTAACAAGAACATGGGATGATTATCCTGAAGATATTGGCCAAACATGGATATTGATAGGGGAACATGTGGATAATATAGCTCCCATGGTTTATCCAAGCCACTACTCAACAGGGTGGTATAACTTGGAGAACCCAAATGCACATCCTTACTTGGTAGTAAAGGGAGCTATGGAAGAAGCAGTTGAAAAAAACTCATCTATGGAAAACCCGCCTGTTATAAGACCTTGGATTCAAGATTTTGACTGGGCAGGAATTGTTTACGGACCTGACAAGGTAAGAGATCAAATAATAGCGGCAAAAGAACTTGGAATTTATGAATATATGATATGGAATCCAAGCAATGTATATGATCCATACGCATTTATGATGACTAAAAAAGAAAAATCAACTACCTATCCATTGGATAAGGGAGAACTTGATTACAGAGAAAAATCACCTGCAGATGCAGCAGAGAAGTATTTAAACGGAATGCGTAACGGCAGATACAGCTACACATATTTGATGACTCCAGTTGCTGACAGAGTTAAAGATTTTGATGAGTTTTTAAAGCTTCAGGAGGAAAATAATATTAACCTTTTGAATTACAAAGTTCATGGTTATGAAATGGATTCCTCTGACAATAACAAGGCTAATGTAAGCTTATACTATAAAATTGAAGTAAAAACCGGCGATTCAACAGAAATAATCGAAAAAGATAATGTTGTATGGCAAGCAGTTAGAGAATTGAACATCTGGAAAATAAAAGCCAACTTTTAACACCAGTGGGACACACCTCTGATTAGGGGATAGCCCATGGGGTAAGAGGAATGTCCCTGTACTATGAGATCCTTCGCTTACGCTCAGGATGACATACCTAACGTATTTGTTTAACTTGGTGTGGCTAACACGTGAAAATTGTTATTGAAAGAAAAAGATTTTGTGGAACAACTATTCAGTTGTTCTTTTTTTAAATTATATAAATTTATAATATTGTATTTAATTTGAGCACATATGTTTGTTAAAAAAAAACAAAAAAGCTTGACAAGCTAAAATTTATTGTTATAATTGTTTCTATATATAAAAACAGGGGACAGACTTAAAATAAAATCAAATTGTGGTTGACTTTTATATACAAGGAATATTCCCGTAAATGGCAGGGTTACTTGCAGAAGGTGAGGACAATATGAAAAAATATAATGTGGCAATATTAGGAGCAACAGGTGCAGTAGGGCAGGAAATGCTAAAGGTATTGGGAGAAAGAAATTTTCCTATAAATGAATTAAAATTATTAGCAAGCAAAAGAAGTGCAGGAACAAGTCTTGAGTTTAACGGCAAAGTGTATGTTATAGAAGAAGCTTCAGAAAACTCTTTTGAAAATATTCATGTTGTACTTTGTGCTGCAGAAAATGATATAAGTGAAAAATTATGCCCGGCAGCTGTAAAAGCAGGAGCAGTCGTAGTGGACAATTCAAGTGCATTCAGAATGCAGGATAATGTACCTTTAGTTGTACCTGAAGTAAATGCAGAGGATGTTAAAAATCACAATGGAATAATTGCGAACCCAAACTGTTCAACAACTATTGCATTAACTGCCATAAATGAACTTAACAGGTATGCTAAAATAAAAAGAATGATAGTTTCAACATTCCAAGCTGTTTCAGGTGCGGGAGTTAACGGAATAAAAGAATTAGAACAGCAAGTTAAGGATATAAGCCAAGGCAAAGATATAAAAATAAATACATTCCAGCATCAAATTGCATACAATGTAATTCCTCAAATAGGGAGCTTTGATGAAGACGGATATTCTCAGGAAGAAATGAAATTGCAGAATGAAGGAAGAAAAATACTGCATAATCCTGTATTGAAGGTAAATTGTACATGCGTAAGGGTTCCTGTTTACAGAAGCCATTCCGAATCAATTACAATTGAAACAGAAAAGGAAATAACTGTTGAAAAAGCAAGAGAATTATTATCAAAGGCAGCAGGAGTAAAGTTAATTGATGATTTAGAACACAAAATGTATCCCATGCCTCTTGATTCATCAGACCAAGATTTAATATATGTAGGTAGGATAAGAAAAGATATAAGTGGTGAAAATTCATTGGTTTTATGGTGCTGTGGGGACCAGGTAAGAAAAGGTGCAGCAACAAATGCCGTGCAGATAGCAGAAGTTT
>CAZCTI010000219.1:0-2456 GCA_964501385.1 uncultured Clostridia bacterium | reverse complement strand
ATATACCATGTGTTAAATTGAATGTTTTAGATAAAGTAAAATTTTTCGGTGACTTGGCGGTTTATGCAAATGCTATCGGTGCACTGATAAGAGCGAATGGGGTGAAGTGATGAGTGATTTAAATTTTTTTGAACCCTATATAGAGAAACGGGATTTCAAGTTTAATAAAATTATTTTGTTGTATTTGTTATTTGTAGTGTGTGTAGCGGCAATTGCAGCATTAGGAGTATATAATTATATTCAAATAAGTAATTTGCAAGGTCAAGTAGCAAGTAGGCGGGCTCTTGCTGAAGATCCTAAGTTAGTTAATAAGTATAATGAAATAAAAGTACTTGAAAATGAGATGGTGGTTTTTAAGCAGGAAGTTGACAATATTATCAAGATGGACAAAACTATTGCAAAAACTGACATTATAAGTGAAGATTTAATTTCTCAAGTTAGAGCAAAGATGCCTGAAGGTTTATTTTTGACTAATCTTAATGCAAGTGGAAGGGATATACAAATTTCAGGTACTGCAAAGGATAGTAAAACAATAGCGGAGTTTAGCAAAGGCTTAGGATTAATCAATGATGTGGAATCAGTATTTATAGCTAATATTAATAATGTGGATGGTAATTATAATTTTATTTTAAATACGATTTTTAAGGATGTGAATATAGATGAACAAGAAACTCAATAGTAGAAAATTAAATTTAAGACCTCTTACTAAAAGTGAAAAGACCTTGCTTACTTTATTGGGAATTGCAGTGGTAATCTATTTTTCAAATCGATTTATACTTACACCACAAGCTGAAAAAGTAAGTGCTTTGCAAACAGAAATTGTCCAGTTAGATAATAGTATAAATGATATGAATGCTACTATTAAGAAAGAAGACACCATAAAGAAGGAATGGGAAATGCTTCAGAGAGAAAGAGGCGAAATATTAAAGAATTATTTCCCTGTTCTTGACCAAGCTCAGATAATATATTTGTTAAATGATTTGGTTACTGATGATAATGTAGATATAAATGAATTTAATTTCTCTAATCCAAGTGATGAAACCATGGGGGAATTGGCTGTTAAAAATATGAGTATTTCAGTTCCCTATAGTGGCACTTATGATGGAACGATGAAGGTTGTTAAGGCTTTGGGTGAAAGTCCAAGAAGAATCGTAGTTGATAATTTATTAATGGACAGAGCAGATGATGCAAATGTTTCAGGGTCTATGTCACTTAAGATTTACAGCCTTGAAGGAATTGCTGAAACTGATCCTGAAGTAATAAAAGTAGAGACTGCTGATGGCTCTAATGAAGGTTCCTTGATTGCTTCATATGATGGATACAGTAATGCTAATTCATCCGGTTCTGCTGCAGGTGGTGCATTTGGTGGAGGAGGTAGCGGTTCGGGTTCAGGAACTTCTATAAATGAAGGTGATTATGCTAAAGTTTATAGGCTTCATGATTTTGAAAAGAGAAACTACAGCTTTATTCCGTCAAATGAATTTGTAAAAGGCAATGCAGAACCTTCAACAATCAACAAGTCCGGCAGGTATTCACTTAGATTTGAATACAATATATTGGCTTTAGGGCAAGAAAATAGAGCATATATTGATTTAGGAACTGATATTGAATTAAAGTATCCTCCTAACACAATAAGTGTTGGGGTTAATGCTTTCGGGTATTCACCGGGAACAATTGGTTTTAGGTTTAGAACTCAAGATGGTGAAGATATAGATGTGGTTGGCTCTAAAGGTATATCTTGGTTAGGATGGGCTGATGTAGAGGTTTCCCCTCCACAGGATTTAGATTTGTATCCGCTTAAGTTGACTCATATATATTTTGAATTGCCGTTTAACAGGGATGATATAGGAGTGTTCTTAATTGATAAGCTTCAAGCGTTTTATCCTGTTAGTCAAGATTCACAAGGGAACAATCAACCAATTTATGATTTTTATGTTGTTAAATCGGGTGACACGGTATCGGATATTTCAAGACAGATATATGGCACTGTATCTTATGTGAGTGAAATTATGAAAAATAACAGCTTAACTGCCGGAGATATATTGCCGGTAGGAAAAGTATTAGTACTTGTGAGGAGGTAAGGCAAGTGAAAATTACAAATAGAATTATATCGATTTTGATAGTTTTGTTAATGCTTTTAAGTAATGGAATGGTTTTCGCTGCTACTACCGAAAGCTATGATGCCGGATATGAGGCGGGGTACAAAATTGGCTATGATAAAGCAAACAGCAATGTAACTGCAAGATCTACATATAGAAATAGTTATAAAGACTCTCAAAAGCATAATAGTATTAAGAAAGATATAGTTGATTATAATGAAAGTGAATTTGAAAAAGGGTTTATAGACGGATATGATGATGGCAGTGACGATGGTTACGATGAAAAATATGATAAAAAAACTGATCAAAAAGTAGATTATGCTACTACATTAGGTAAAGCACTTGGTGAGATCTATG
>CAZCTI010000218.1:0-2496 GCA_964501385.1 uncultured Clostridia bacterium | reverse complement strand
TCAAAAGCCATATTTCCCTTTAATTTTGCACTAATATTAGTCTTGTACACGTTTTCGCCTCCATTTTAATGTCACTTGTTAATATTACCAATGAGTTAAAAACTATTTAAACTAAGATTTATGCTTTAATGATTCTGTTTAGGGTATAATAATCATATAATTTATAATAAGTTCATAAATAGGTAAAGTCAACAAGTTCTTGTCTACTATTATATTCAAATATAATATATAGAGTGAATTAACTTAATAAAGCAAAAACCCGCTATTACTCAGTGAAAAAGCTGAAAATATAAAAAAAGAATGGAGTTTAATATATGAATAATGAAAAGAAAAAACCAATAGGAATTATAGTAATGATTATTATCGGAATAATAATTGGGTTTTTCGGCGTGTTTAATTCGGTATTTTCAGATGGAAGCACCTACGAAAGGTTAATTACTATACTGATTATTTTAATAATATACGGTGTAATAAGCTTAGTTGCAGGTTTTATGAAGACTGTCAAAACATGGATTTACATGTTGTCACTAAGCCTACCCGGTATAATTATGCTAATATTCTACACTATTAAAGAATTTAATGTATTGTATGTAATCTATATGGCCTTGATACTTTTGATAACATACTTTGGAACAAAAAGCGGAAAATCACTGAAAAGAAAAAAAGATTAATAAGTTATAGGTCGATATTTATATTTTATACCCAAAAATAATTATAGCCTGTTATCATAAATCATTGATAATCAGGCTTGCTTATCTATGAGAACTATTAATTGTTTAATATAATAACTATATTTGAATATCAAATGCTATTACACATATCCCCAATACTGCCACGTACAGTGTCGCAAAATAAAACTGCCAAGGTAGTTTTTTCTTATACAGATAAAAAAGCACCGAGCCGATGATTAATGCCCCTATTGTAAAAATAAACATTTTACTTTGCTGATAAAAAGCTATCCCCATCATTACAATAACAACCATTAATGGCATTGTAAAGTATGTTGCTTTTATAAGTGTATTAAGTTTCGATTTTAGAATTCCAAATGATATCAATACTATCAATATGAAATATATAACTTTGCTGATAAAAGGTGGTGCAAAATTATCAGACATTCCCATAATCTTCATCCAGCCGAACATAACGACTGCTGCAAGCATGAACGCTATATTAAAAAGAATAAATCCCCCAATAATTATTGTAAGTATAGATAATACATTTTTTTGCCATATTTTAAGCTTCAATTTAATCACCCCGATATTTGCTTAGTCATTTATATAAAGACTAAAAGACCAACTCATAATATGTCAATAGTTTCTATTTAATAAATTATATGAAACAATTTTCATATTGTAGCTTAACTATACAACTATTAGTAAAATCTTACAATATATATTTTTGACCCTAAACATTTTCATTAATATTAATTATTTTGAAAATTAATAAAAAATATTTTCAAATTTATGTTTAAAGAAATAATTCTTGGGTATATATATTTTACAACAAAAGTTTTATGATAATTATAGCAAATTCAATATCATTATCAGTTGTTGTGAAAGAATTGTGGTCTGACCCGTTAACAGTCAGATTATATAAAGCAATTATAACATAACAAGGTAAGAAGATTGGTAGGTTAGTAATTAATAAAGCTAATGTTGAATTATATACCATGAGGTATAGGATGGGTATCCAAGAAAATAAGTAGCGCCTGATATCATTTATATTTTGATAATCAGGCGCTGCTTATTTTTTTTGGAATTCCGGGAACCCCAGAATTCTTTATTTTTTGCACTTATTTAATTTTATAATTTTTTATTTTTATTAATATATACCGCTTTATTCTTTTTAAAGTTTAATAAGGGTATTACCAGCGGCGGATATCCTGACCCTACAGTTAAACTGCTTATATATGGTCTAATATATGATAATAGCACAGCTGGGGCATTATTTTCCAACATGATTTCTAATATGCCATCATTAATACTGTCATCCCACTCGAAATCACCTTCCATTATTATATCAATATAAAAAGGTGCTTCATTATTTAAATAATAATCTTTATCAAAAATAGTCAATTCAAGAGTAACCCTCGCATTGTATTCTCCCTTTAATACCTTTGTTTCAGTATGTATAATTAACTTTATTGGTGATTTTATATCATAGCTATCATTCAATTCGTATGTAAGACCTTTTAACTTTGTCGATATAAACCTAAAGTTACTTTCTCTGATTTCTTCCATAGCTTGTCTCCTATGCAACAATTCCAAAGTCATATAAAATATTATTTGCATTAACAAACTCATATTCTAACTCATAATATTCACTTTTTCTTAATTCTACTATCAGGTTTAGTCCAAGTTTTTTAGAAATATTAAACAAGAACTCTACACTTGGATTGTAATCTCCACTTTCAATTTTAGAAACCATCGCCTGACTTATACCTAATTTTTCAGCCAAGTCTTTTTGAGTTATATTATTATCTATTCGATAATTTAT
>CAZCTI010000217.1:0-2496 GCA_964501385.1 uncultured Clostridia bacterium | reverse complement strand
GAAGTATTTAAAAGAAGAACATTGGAACTTAGAAGTATGGGTATTAATGTATTGGAAGATGACTTTTTAATAAGCGAAGGACTGTATGATTTTGATGCAACTCGTGCTGTAATAAGCATGAGTGAACTTGGAATAACAGGTACAGAGCTTCAAGATATATTGAGATATAAATATAAAATACAGATGGAATTTGCTGATTTGCAGTATACGGTAGGATATGTTACAGCTACCGACGAACCTGAAGATATAGACAGACTTTTCGATGCCGTAAAAGAAATATATTTGGAGGAATCTAAAAGTAAAGAGAAAAGAGAAATTATTCAAATCGAAGCATTTCCACAACTACAGCATGAAAGAAAAATGCGAAAGGCATTTTATGCTGAAAACATGCTATTAAAAATGGATGATGCTATCGGTAAGACTGCAGCAGAATTTATAATACCGTATCCTCCGGGAATACCTTTAGTGTGCCCGGGAGAAATAATTGTTCAAGAAACAATTGATTACGTGAAGGTAATGCTTGAAAATGGTATTAACGTAAATGGAGTCAACAAAAATAATGAAGTGAGAGTTGTTAAATGGAAGGAAGATTTATAGTATTAGAAGGCTCAGATGGTTCAGGCAAAAGCACCATGGCACAAAAAATCGGGAAATATTTTAGTGCAAAAGGTCGTGATATTGAATTTACCAGGGAGCCTGGAGGTACTTTAATCGGTGAAAAAATCAGAGAATTGATTTTAGACAATAATCATACGGAAATGGATTACAGAACGGAAGCATTGCTCTATGCTTCAGCAAGAGCACAGCTAATATCCGAAAAAATAATACCCTGGCTTGAATCAGGGAAAATAGTAATTAGTGAAAGATATGTTTATTCAAGTTTAGTATACCAAGGCCTTGGAAGAGGCCTTGGTATTGATGAAGTTAAGAAAATAAATGATTTTGCAACGGCAGGAATTAAACCGGACTTAGTGATTTTATTAGATGTAGATCCTGAAAAGGCACTGAACAGAAAGCTCTCCATTGATGGAGGAGACAGGTTGGAAAATGAAGATATTTCCTTCCATAAAAATGTATATGAAGGATATAAAAAACTTTCCGAATATTTTCCTGAAATAGTAACAATTAATGCAGACAGGCCAATTGATGAAGTATTTGAGGAAATAAAAGGTTTGTTAATAATATAAGGATGGGGGGACACACCTTCACAGAGGTATGGGGACACACCTCTAATATAGGGATAGTCTTTGATAGTAAGAGGAATGTCCCCGAATCTAAGCCGTTGAGGGTTAGACCATGAAGGAATGTCCCCGTAAGAAGGAGGTTTATATGAAGCTGATAACTGCAATAGTTCAGAATGATGATGCCAATAAGCTTATTTCAGCATTAAGAGAACAAGGTTTCTCATCTACTAAAATGTCATCTACAGGAGGCTTTTTAAGTAGCGGAAATACAACGGTAATTTCCGGTATCGAAGATGAAAAAGTGGATGAAGTAATTGAAATTATAAGAAAGATATGCAAATTAAAAAAGAAAGTTACTGCTGCCATACCTCCAAGTTCTTTTAGCACTGTGGGAGGATATTTACCGCAAACTATAGAAGTTACAGTAGGAGGAGCCGTTGTATTTGTAACTCCCGTAGAAAGATTTGAAAAAATTTAAAGAGGACAGCCATGCATTTTAGCCAGGTAGCAGGACAGGAAGAAACAAAAGCATCATTGATAAAATCTATTAATAATAATCAGATATCTCATTGTTATATATTTGAGGGACCTAAAGGCATGGGCAAATTTAATTTAGCATTAATTTTTGCCCAATCTTTGCTTTGCTTAAATTTTCATAAGGAGCCTTGCAACCAATGCAACAGCTGCATAAAAGTAAATTCTTTTAATCATCCGGATTTGCATGTAATAAATGAAGATGAAAAAAGTATTAAAAGAGAAGATATTGATGAATTAATAAATTCCATATACAAAAAACCTTATGAAGCTAAAAGAAAAGTTTATATAATAAAAGATGCACATTCAATGACTGTTCAAGCAGCAAATACTTTTCTAAAAACTTTGGAGGAACCACCATCTGACACAGTAATGATACTTCTAACAACAAATTCAAATTTACTTCTTCCTACTATAGTATCAAGATGTCAGGAAGTGAAATTTAGAAACATAAGCAAAGCAACAATAAAAAGATATTTAAATGAATATAATATGACTCCTGAAGCGGTTGAATTAGCAGTTAATTATTCAAATGGAAATCTTAATAAAGCAATTAATATAATTAAGGGTAATGATGAAATTCTAAAGAAACGGGAAGAAATTATCAAGATTTTTGATAAAATTATAAATTCAGATTCTGAAATAATTTATGAATTAGAAAGTTACTTTGATGAACAAAAAGATAATATAGATTTAGTAATAGAAATTATGATAATATGGATAAGGGATGTATTGTTTGTTTGTAACGGTATGGAAAACCTTGTTATAAACAAAGATT
>CAZCTI010000216.1:0-2539 GCA_964501385.1 uncultured Clostridia bacterium | reverse complement strand
GTTGGAGTCATAATAGATGCAGCTACTATGGGTTCTTCCATATAATCTATTTCTTGAACCGGGGGCATATTTGTAGGATTTTGTAAAATCATCATTTCCCCGTTTGTTTTATACACTTTATAAATTACGCTTGGGGTAGTAGCAATGATATTTAAGTCAAATTCTCTTTCGAGTCGTTCTTGAATAATTTCCATATGAAGGAGTCCTAAAAATCCGCATCTGAATCCAAATCCTAAGGCTATGGACGTTTCTGGTTCAAAGGTCAAAGAAGCATCATTTACCTGTAGCTTTTCAAGTGCATCCCTCACACTGTTGTATTCTTCGCCCTCAGCAGGATAAATACCACAAAATACCATTGATGTAACTTTCTTATAACCGGGAAGCGGCTCTTTTGCAGGATTTGCATTATTTGTTATTGTATCTCCAACCTGGCAGCTTTTTACTTCCTTCATACTTGCACACAAATAACCCACATCTCCTGAATACAAGTTAGATACGGGTTTCTGTGTAGGTGAAATCACACCAACCTCTGTGACATCAAATGTCTTTCCTGTTGACATCATCCTTATTTTATCTCCCTTTTTAACCTGACCTTCTTTAATTCTTATATATGCAACAACACCTCTATAGCTGTCATAATATGAATCAAATACTAAGGCCTTCAAAGGAGCATCCTCATCACCCTGTGGAGGCGGAATTTGTTTTACGATTTTCTCTAACACATGGTCTATGTTAATATTGTCTTTAGCTGAAATAAGCGGTGCATCAGCACAATCCAGTCCAATTACATCTTCAATTTCCTGTTTTATTTCATCAGGTCTTGCACTGGGTAAGTCTATTTTATTGATAACAGGTACTATTTCTAAGTCTTGGTCTAATGCCAAATATACATTTGCTAATGTTTGTGCCTCAATACCCTGTGCAGCATCCACAACTAAAACAGCTCCCTCACATGCAGCCAAGCTTCTTGAAACTTCATAATTGAAATCCACATGCCCCGGAGTATCTATTAAATTTAAAGTATAATCATGGCCATCCTTTGCTTTATACAATAAACTCATTGTTTGAAGTTTTATTGTAATTCCTCTTTCTCTTTCCAGGTCCATATTGTCTAAAACCTGCTCCTGCATCTCCCTGTGAGTCAGAAGTCCAGTGTTTTCTATTAACCTGTCCGCTAATGTTGATTTCCCATGATCTATATGAGCGATTATCGAAAAGTTTCTTATGTATTTTTTTCTGTCCAAATAAGTTAACCCTCCCTAATTTAAACTAAGGGTATTATATCAAATGTTTATGTAAATGTAAAAGTATTATTTATCAAATTCGCTAATATACTCATATAATACATCTGATAATAAATCAGCTGTATACTCTATTTCTTCATATGTGTTTAAAGTGCATCCTACCTCTATCAGGAAAGAATAATCTGACAAATATTGATTAAAATAAGCCCCTTCTCTGATAATTATGTCTCGAATAAGTCCCGGATACATTTCATATGCTGTTTCAAATAGTATTCCAACATTTTCTTTTAACTCTGCAGCATTTTCATTTTTATTTCCAACAACTAATGTACAAGTTGCAGCGGTCTTGCCGTTAATTTCTGTAGTTTTTACTTTTGACAGAATAGCTTCATAATTTGAATTCTCTTCAGCACCATCACGGTGTAAATCAATCAATATATTCCTTTTACTGTCAGAGAGTACCTGTCTTACTGCATAATTTGAATTGGCATATGACGAATTGTAATCGGGATAATCGTTGTAATCTTTTAAATGGGTAGTCTTAATACCCTTTTTAAGCAAATTGTCTGAAATTTTAGAGCCTATTCCTAAAATATTTAAACTATCGTCCAATGTTCGGTAATTTGTTTCATAATTAGATTTAAATGCTTCAGTCCCATGTGTGTGAAACAAAACAATATTTAGGCTATCAGTTACAGAAGCAGCGTTTAGGAATAACTTTCTTGGAGAGCTGCTTCTCGATGCTGTTTTAATAACCTTAAAGAAACTTTCCTTTCTGTCACTTGCCAAATAAACTTTTTTTGATTCTTCTGCTTTATATTCGTTTTCATTAAAAATCTCTAAATCTTCTTTTACAACTTCCTTGCTTGCTATTGTTTTAAACACTGCATCAGTTTTGCTTTGCGTATCATTCTCGATAATTTCCGTATCATTATCTTTGTTTTCCTTAAAGGTTTTCTCCAAGAATATGTTAAAATAAGACATAATCTTGTCAAACGTGTTCAGCTGGTTGTTATCATTAACTTTATCCGCATTATAGTTGATAGAAATAGTTGTGACTTCCTTACCCGTCTTTCTTTCCTCAGCTAAATTGTATACAAAACTGTAGCCCAAAAAAAGTGCTGTCAGACAAAATATAGACATCACCATGTAAAATGACCTTCCACCCTTGTTTTTTCTTCGTCTCTTCATGATCTCAACTCCACATATTTTCTAAAGTAATATATTACTCCACAAATTATCTAAAAAGTAATATATTAATGTATATGTGTATTGTTTCCTGAATAACACTGTTA
>CAZCTI010000215.1:0-2579 GCA_964501385.1 uncultured Clostridia bacterium | reverse complement strand
CATAGGAGTTGGCACGGTTATGTACATGACACTGGTTCAAATAGTCTTTGTTTAATAAGCAGGCTTTCGCTGCAGTTCAATATTTTCGCCTATATTTTTGGCGGGATATCCCTCCAATATTGCATTGTCATCGAAAATGCTTCTTTGCTTAATGAGAGTGCCTGATTTAACCAATGTATTTTTACCTAATTTACTGTAATCACATACTATAGCACCAGATTCTATTATGCTGTTCGAGCCTATGGTTGTTCCGTGGATTATGCACCCCGGACCTATAATTACATTATCTTCTATAATTAATTCATTGTCCGGCAATAAGTGCAATACAGTGTTTTCTAAAATTTGAACATTGTTACCTATTATAACAGGACCGTGAGAGTTTCCTATAATTTTTACGCCTGAGGCAATAACTGAATTTTTACCTATTTTAACATCACCTGTTATTTCTGCAGAATCATATAAAAATGCAGTTTCATCCACTTCAGGGTATTTAACACCATATTCATATAACTTTCCCATTACTCTACCTTCCTTTGGCTCATTATAAATTATATTTTCTTCAAAAACGCTCAATGTAATATCATTGTTCCTCATTCTTTTAATCATATTTTTATCATCTGATGTAAGATTTCTTATAATCCTGCCAGGTCTTCCAACAACCACAGATCCATCAGGAATAACCATTCCTTCAGGAATAATAGTTCCTTCTCCAAATATACACATATTTCCAATTTTAGAGCCGGGAAGAATTATAACACCATTTCCAATTTCACATAAGTCTCCTATAGTTGCTCCTATTGCAATGCATTTGTGTCCAAAAACTGTCTTGCTGCCAACATTTAAAGGATTCTCTAAAGTTCCGATAAGAACGGAATTCTCAAGAACCCAAGTTGAATTTCCAATAGTCAAAGAATTATTAACAGAACGAAGAACAGAGCCTTGTGCTACATACGAACCTTTCCCAAGTTTCATTTTACCAATTAACCTTGCAGAATCATCAATTTTTATATTCAATATTGCCTCCCAATTTACCTTACTAATAAATCATGATATTCAACATTCTTTTCCATTTGGGCTACAGCATATGGACAAAGAGGTTTTATTTTTTTGTTTTCCTTTCTTGCCCAATCAACCAAATCCTTTAATATAAGCTTTCCAACACCTTTTCCGCCTAATTCTTCCGAAACCTTTGTATGCTCAATTTCAATAATATCATCTTGGGTAATAATAAAACCCATTTCTGCCAATGCTGTTTCTTCAGAATCTCCTATATAAAATTTTTTAATTCCTTTTTTTACGTCCATTTTACACCTCCAAGTTATTATTTGAACTATTGTTAACATTATAATTCTATATATTAATAAGTACCCTTACTTTTCAAATTTGAAACATTTAACTGTCATGGTATGTCTCTGTCAAGGGGACGGGGTTAATGTCATCTAAATATATGGATTAGTCTGTAGAATCATGCTATAATTTTGAATACAAAATGCAAACGATAATATTATATTTGAGAGGAATACATATGACAAATATAGTTCTTGATAAGTTAGTGTAGCCCTCTACTCATTTACGGATGCATGACGTGGGAATTGTTTATTCTGATGAGCCATTTGTTGTGGTTATTGCATCTAATGGAACAGATGTACATGAATTTGAGAAGATAATCAGAGATGTATCCTATGAGTTTGCGATGAGCAAATAGATATGGGACAGTGGGTCACATTATAAAAAATATAGAATATTCAGTCTGACTTCCCCACTGTCCCAAAATAAAGAAATATAACCTCTCTTAAGATATCATTTACGGGCGCAAACCGCTTCCACCTTGAACAGTAATAGTTTCACCTGTTATATATTTTCCGTCAGTAGTTAAAAATACGCATAGTTTTCCTATATCTTTTTCCGGGTCTGCGAATCTTCCCATTGGTATTCCTGAAATTGTTCTTGCATATAATTCAGGATATTCTTCTTTCCACTTAGCCAAACTTTCAGTCATTGCCAAAGGACATACAACGTTTACATTTATGCCGAATTCACCCCATTCTGTAGCAGCTACACGTGATAAACCTCTGATTCCCTCTTTCGCAGCAGCATATGATGATTGTCCTGGTCTTCCTGCCAATCCCGCTCCAGATGCAAAGTTTATTACAGAGCCTTTAGTTTCTTTCAAATATGGAAATGCCAATTTCATATAATTAAATGTGGCATACAACCCTGAATAAATAGCTAAGTCAAAATCTTCTGTGGTATGATCAGCCAAAAGAACTCCGGATTTTGAAGTTTGAGCATTGTTAACAATAGCATCAATTTTGCCATATTCCTCTATGGTTTTTTCTATTACATTTTTTACACTTTCTTCATTACCGCCATCAGCCGTAACTAACAAAACATTTATACCATAATCCTTTTCCAAGTTTTCCTTGGCATTTCTTAAAGTTGATTCTGTTCTTCCTGTAATAACTAAGTTTGCTCCTTCCTTAGCAAATGCGGTAGATATTCCAAATCCTATTCCTTTTCCCCCGCCGGTAATGATTACAACCTTGTCCTTCAGTTTTCCCATTTTTGTTCATCCTTTC
>CAZCTI010000214.1:0-2581 GCA_964501385.1 uncultured Clostridia bacterium | reverse complement strand
TTCATGATTTAGCAATTGAAAAAGGAATTAGAGACAAAGTGATGATAATCTGCGGTGGAACTCAAGTTACAAATGAAATAGCATTAGATGCAGGACTTGATGCAGGCTTTGGAAGAGGAACCCACGGTATAGATGTTGCAAGTTTCATGGTTAAGAGAAGAAGGGAAAAAAACTCATAATGAAAGTAAATGTATTGGTAGCTGAAATAGGAAGCACCACTACAGTAGTTAATGCATTCAATGGAATAGGTACTGAAAACCCTGCCTTTATTGGGCAGGGGCAGGCACCTACAACCGTCTTAGAAGGTGATGTTACAATTGGACTTAAGGGTGCTATTGAAAGCTTAAGAAAAAACCTGCAAGCGGATGTACAATGGGATGATATGTTGGCTACAAGTAGTGCTGCAGGCGGTTTGAAGATGACTGTTCACGGTTTAGTATACGATATGACTGTAAGAGCAGCAAAGGAAGCTGCATTAGGTGCCGGAGGAATCATAAAAATGATTACATCAGGCAAACTTAGAAGAACTGATTTAAAAAAGATTCAAGAAATTAATCCTAATATTATTCTTGTGGCAGGAGGGGTTGATTACGGAGAAAGAGATACAGCTATTTACAATATGGAAATGATTTTGTCAATGAAATTGAACATTCCAATTATTTATGCAGGTAATATTGAAAATCAGGAAGAAGTTCGTTTAATGTGCGAAGAGGCAGGGAATCAGCTTTATATTGTAGAAAATGTATATCCTAAAATTGATACATTAGTTGTGGAGCCTACGAGGAAAATAATTCAGGATGCTTTTGAAGAACATATCATTCATGCCCCGGGCATGGCAAAAGTAAGAGATTTAATAAAGGGACCTATAATTCCTACTCCAGGTGCGGTAATGGAAGCAGCAAAGGTGTTAAAGGAAGAAATAGGGGATTTAATAATATTTGACGTGGGCGGAGCAACTACAGACCTTCATTCGGTAACTGAAGGCTCCAGCGAAATAAATTCAATATTAATAAGCCCTGAACCTGTTGCTAAGCGTACAGTAGAAGGAGACCTTGGTGTCTATGTGAATGTTATGCATGTTGTTGAAAAAATAGGTATGGATAATTTGAAAAAAGAATTTCCGGATGTGGATGAGCTTTTGGAAAATTATAAGCCGATTCCGGAAACAGACAGGGAAAAGCAATTTGTAGAAAGACTTACAAAGGAAGCTGTTTTAACATCCTTGGAAAGACATGCAGGACATTTAAGATATTTCTATACAGCATCCGGCAAAAAAACTGTTGCTGAAGGAAAGGATTTAACTGCAATTCAGTATATAATAGGAACTGGTGGTGCTTTAACAAGATTACAAAACAATAAGCAAATTTTAGAATCTGTAAAAACACAGGCTAAGGAGCAGGAGTTGTATCCTGCTAAAGCTGCAAGAGTTTTGATAGATGAAGATTATATATTGTCTTCTCTTGGAGTTTTATCGAAAAGTTATCACGATGATGCTTTGTTATTGATGAAAAAAAGTTTAAAAATATAGGAGAGAATATATGTATCCTAAATTAGTAATAGACTTAAAAAAGGTTCAAAATAATCTTGATAAAATTACTGAAATGGTAAAAGGTTCAGGATTATCATTAATGATCGTTACAAAAGGTTATAGTGCTGATATGGAAATCTATAAACTTTTAGAAAAATCACAAATTGATTATTTGGCAGATTCTCGTATCCAAAACCTTAAAAAATATGAAATGACAAGTAAAGAAAGAGTTTTGTTAAGATTGCCCATGAATTCAGAAGCATCGGAAGTAGTAAAATATTGTGATATTTCACTTAACTCGGAATTAACAACAATCAGAAGTTTAAATGAGGCAGCAGAAAAACAAAATAAAATACATAAAATTCTTCTTATGATTGACTTGGGAGATTTAAGAGAAGGAATATTCTTTAAAAACGAAGAGGAAATATATGATGCTGTTGAAGAAATATTAAAGCATAAAAATATTCAACTCTTCGGGCTTGGAGTAAACCTTACATGTTATGGAGCAGTTATTCCTAAAAACGACAATCTTTCTGTATTAGTTGAAATTGCTACAAAAATAGAGCACAAATACAATATTAAACTTAATATGATTTCGGGGGGAAATTCAAGTTCTATTTATTTAATAGGCAAAAGAGAGCTTCCTGAAGGAATTAACAATTTAAGAGTTGGTGAAGCATTCCTTTTAGGCGGTGAAACTGCGTACAGTCAACCGCTAAAAGGATTTTACGACGATGCCTTTACACTTGAAGCAGAAATTATTGAATTAAAAGAAAAACAGTCTGTTCCCATAGGGGAGACAGGAGTGGATGCTTTTGGCAACAAACCTGTTTATGAAGACAGAGGTATAATAGAAAGAGCCATAATAGCAGTAGGAAGACAGGACGTAGATCCTGATGCACTGCATCCTATAGACTCAAAGATAGATATACTTGGAGCCAGCTCAGACCACTTGATTCTTGATATGTCTAAGTCAGACAGAAAGTATAAAGTTGGAGATATAGTTAATTTTAAATTAAGCTACTCAAGCTTGCTGAGAGCCTCAACAAGCGG
>CAZCTI010000213.1:0-2602 GCA_964501385.1 uncultured Clostridia bacterium | reverse complement strand
ATATCAAAGAAAATAATCTTTCCACGAGAGGCAACCCATTTTCCAAAACAATTTTTTATTATAAGGATAAAAAGATAAGAGAAACAATAAATCAAATTATTATTCCTGTTAATATTGGTTAAAGCAGAATTAATAAGTAGATTTTGCTGAAAATATAATATGTGTCTTATATTCATCGGTTTGCTCTTTGTTGTCGCAGTATTTGCTAATTTTCTGGTTGATGAAAGTTTGGTTACAACTCAAAATGTTGCAGAACGTATTCAGGGACCTTCTTCTGCACATTGGTTTGGTATAATTTGGATAATGAAAACGTTACACAATCATAATAGAGTTGATAAACTCATGAGCGAGGGTAAGTATGAAAATAATTAAAGTAAAAAATGTTCACGACTATGTAGATAACTCAAAGGAGCAATTCTTAGATATTCTAAAAGAATTTGTATCTCATCCAAGTGTAAGTACAAATAAGGAAGATGTACTTGAATGTGCATTATATATTAAAAGCTTAATGGAGAAATTGGGCATTACAGCAGATATTATAGAAACAAAGGGTAATCCGGTAATAATAGCGAATATAGAATCTACACAAAAAAACAGAAAAACTATTATATTTTATGGGCATTATGATGTACAACCGCCGGAACCTATTGAATTATGGCATAGTGATCCTTTTAAGCCGGAAGTAAGAGATGGAAGGATTTACGGGAGAGGAGTAGCAGACAATAAGGGTCAATTTTTAGCACATTTATTGGCAGTAGGTGCTTATTTGAATCAGTATGATGACGTTCCCGTAAATATTAAAATAGTTCTTGATGGAGAAGAGGAAATCGGTAGCGAAAATTTAACCCACTTTGTTAGAAACAATAAGGAATCGTTAAAAGCTGATTTGGTTATTACTTCAGATGGGCCTTTGGAGGTCAATAATATTCCATTAGTTCAATTTGGAGTTAGAGGTGTAATGAACTTTGATATTATTGTTGAAACAGCAACCACAGATAACCATTCCGGCAATAAAGGCGGTGTTATTAAAAATGCTGCATGGGAGTTAATGAGGATTCTAAAGACTATGATAGATGATAACGACAATGTTCTGATTGAAGGGTTTTATGATGATGTGAATCCTATAATTGAATCTGACTTGGAGATTATCAATAATCTGGAATTTAATAAGGAGGAAATTGCAAAAGCATTCGGTGTTAAAAGTATAGATTTAGATAAAGAAACCTTTTATAAAAATTTGATGTTAAAACCGACTCTTACAATTAATGGGTTAAATAGCGGTTACTTAGGGGATGGCTGCAAGAATATTATTCCAAAGAAGGCTGTAGCAAAGATGGAAGTAAGACTTGTTGCCAGTCAAGAACCGTCAGATATTTTAAGGAAAATTGAAAAACATGTTTATTCTGTTAATAAGGATGCTAAGGTTATTCAGATAGAAGAGGACATGTATCCATCAAGAACATCAACAGATAATGAATTGGGAAAAATTATTATAAATTCTATTAAAGAGTATCTTGAGTCCAATGTCGTAGTAAAACCTGCAGGCGGAGGAAGCTTACCGGATTACATATGGACTAATATACTTAATGTACCGTCAATAATGGTTCCTTATGGAAATATAGATGAATCAAATCATGCACCAAATGAAAATTTTATGTTGGAATTGTTTTACAGGGGTATTCATTTAAGTGTGCAGATTATAAATGATTTAGCTTAGAAAGATTAGTATGTAGAAGATTAGCATAAAAAAACAATAGCTATAAAAAGAATGACATTTAACTAACGGAGACAACAATACCCTTATGTCATGCAAATATGAAATAAGGGTATTGTCAGTATAACTCTTAATTACCACCCAGCCTCCTATGACCAAGGTCCGGGATACCAATCCGGTTCATTGTAGAACTTCTACATTAACGGTCGGAACTTATCCATTATTTCTCTGTAGAATCCTACAGGTGGTTTTAATCCTTCAACATCGGAGGTACTGATGGGTAGAAAACTTACAGACCAAATCCATCATTCTTTATTTTAATTATTTCTATTGCACGTTTTCATCAAAGTGCAAAACTTGACTAGTGCATTCTTGTGATTCTTTGTTTGAAAATCCAAATGTAATACTAAAGCCACTCGTATCTATTAAAATACAAGTGGCTTTCTTTAAATAACAGCTAAAGTCTTATAAAATTAATCCAACTTATTTACTTATTATTTGCTGCATTATATCCGGCGATTCTTCCAAATACAACAGTATCATCAACTGCATTTCCGCCTACACGGTTTCCGCCATGTATTCCTCCAGTTACCTCTCCTGCAGCATAAAGACCTTCAACAATTGAACCATCTTCAAAATAAACACGTGCTTCTGTATCTATCTGAACACCACCCATAGTGTGATGTGCAGAAGGAACTCTTTTTGCAGCGAAGAAAGGACCTTCTTCGATTTTAGTAACCAACAATTTTCTGCCTGTCAGTTCATCAACTCCTTTTTCAACAGCGTTGTTAAATTGATTTACTGATTCTATCAAATTTTCTTTAGACATACCAATCATATCAGCTAATACTTCTAATGTTTCGGCACGATACAAATATCCACCTTTAA
>CAZCTI010000212.1:0-2606 GCA_964501385.1 uncultured Clostridia bacterium | reverse complement strand
TATCGCATTTCGCGATACTCAAAGGTTTCTTATGCTGTTTTATTGTCTAAGTTCAATTTTTGCTGTCTCTTGGGACAGCTTTAGTAGCTTATCATATCTATAATGTGTTTGTCAACTACTATTTTTTTCTTTTTTACTATCCTTCTTGTTTCAGGAAGGACTGTCAGTGTATCACATATTGCGTCCTCAGTCAACTGACAATTTCTTACTTTTTTGCTGTCTGATTTAGACAGGAATATTAACTTAACATTGTTTCTTTTAAATGTCAACTTTTTTTTGTAATAATTTACCCCCTTGGGGTAGGTGCTATCTTTCGACAACTTTATTATTGTACCACTGGCATATATTTATGTCAACTGCCAATTTTTTGCAATAAAAAAAGAGCAGCTATGCTGCCCTATTTATAAATTACTAATCTAAAGGTTTCATTGTTGGGAACAATATAATATCCCTTATTGTTGGTTGATTTGTTATTAACATAATAACTCTGTCAACTCCGATGCCAAGTCCGCCTGTTGGAGGAAGACCTACTTCAATTGCATTAACAAAGTCAGTATCCATCATATGAGCCTCGTCATCTCCGGCTTCCTTTTGTTTTACTTGTTCTTCAAATCTTTCTCTTTGATCTATAGGGTCATTTAACTCGGAAAATGCATTTGCAATTTCCCATGTGTTAGCAAATGCTTCAAATCTATCAGTTAATCTTGGATCCTCAACATTTCTTTTTGCCAAAGGTGATATTTCAACAGGATGATGTGTTACAAATGTCGGTTGTTCCAAGTGTTCTTCACAATATTTTTCAAATAGTTCACTTATTACATGACCCCTTGTCATAAGCGGCGTAATTTCAATTCCTTTTTCTTTTGCAATTGCTATGGCTTCTTCGTCAGTATTAACAAAGTCAAAGTCAACCCCCGCATATTCCTTAACCATATCTTGCATTTTTACTCTTCTCCATGGTGGAGTAAAGTCTATCATTTTGCCTTGAAACTCTATTTTTGTTGTTCCTCTTGCCTTATTTGCTACATATGCCACAATATTTTCAGTCAATGTCATCATATCATTGAAATCTGCATACGGTTTATACACTTCCATTGCAGTATACTCAGGATTGTGATTTGCATCCATTCCTTCATTTCTGAACATTTTTCCCATTTCATACACGCCGTCGCCAAGTCCACCAACAACTAATCTCTTTAAAAACAACTCATTTGCAATACGCATATACATGTCAATATCCAATGTGTTGTGATGTGTAATGAATGGTCTTGCATTTGCTCCTCCTGCTATTGGGCTTAAAATAGGAGTTTCAACTTCTAAATAACCTTCGCCGTCAAGGTATTCTCTAATGCCTCTAATAATTTTATTGCGCATTAAAAAAACATCTTTTATTTCAGGATTAACTATTAAATCCACATATCTTTGTCTGTATCTTAAATCCATATCTTTTAATCCATGAAATTTTTCAGGAAGTGTTTGCAAAGATTTGGACAACAGTTTTATTTCTTCGGCTCTTATGGAAATTTCATCAGTTTTAGTTTTAAATACTTCACCTTTAACACCTATTATATCACCAATATCGTAGGTTTTTAGCCAATTGTATTCTTCTTCGCCTATGTTGTCTAATTTGACAAACATCTGAATTCTTCCCAAATGGTCTTGAATATCATAAAAGCCTACTTTTCCCTGACCTCTTTTGGACATTATCCTTCCGGCAATTGATACGAACTTTCCTTCCAATTCTTCAAAATTTTGTTTTATATATTTTGAATTAGAATTTACCTCGTATTTTGAAATTTTATAAGGGTCTCTCCCTGCATTAATAAGGTCATTAAGTTTATCAATTCTTACCTGTCTTAAATCTCCTGATTGTTGTTCACTCAATTTTTACACCACCTTTTCTTTTGTTATGATTATTTAAACAGTTAATATTTCATATTTTATCATATCTCCAACAGGAGATGCAACTTCAATGACTTCACCAAGTTTCTTACCTAACAGTGCCTTTCCTAAAGGTGAAACATTAGATATTTTTCCTTTAAAAGGATCTGCTTCAGCGGAACCTACGATTGTATATTCCATTTCTTCATCAAATTCTAAGTCTTTTATTTTAACCTTAGATCCTATGCTGACAACGCCTTTTTGCTTTGTTGCTTTTATTAACTTAGCATTTTTAATCATAAGCTCAAGCTTTGCAATTCTTGTTTCAACGTTTGCTTGTTCATTTTTGGCTTCGTCATATTCAGCATTTTCGCTAATATCTCCAAATGCTAAAGCAACTTTGATTTTTTCGGATATTTCTTTTCTTTTTACTAATTTTAACTCTTCCAATTCACTTTTTAATTCTTCTAAACCCTCAGCTGTAATTAAAGTTTCATTATTCTTCATACATTGCTCCTTTTAATAATGTAGCTTTTAATACTTGCACTTAATGCCATCCATTGTATATTTCATTGTATTATCATTTTAATATATTATGATAATTTGATGACAAATCTTCGATTAATTAGAACATTATAATCAAGTAACTGATTATTGTCAAGATTTTTGTTATTATAAACCATTAAATTCAATATATTCAATATATTCATCTAATATTTTATTCA
>CAZCTI010000211.1:0-2641 GCA_964501385.1 uncultured Clostridia bacterium | reverse complement strand
AGAGAGGAATATTATGAGTCAAAGTATTGCTGATATGCTTAATGATAAATCGAGGGAACAAATGAAAAGTATGATTAAGAATACAAATAAAACAATTTCTGAACTTAAGCCCGGAGAAAAGGCAGACGGGTTTTATTTGGTTAAGAATTTTGATGTTAAGAAAACAACTAATGGAAAACAATATATAGATATAGATTTAGTTGACAAGACAGGCGAAATTAATGCAAAAATTTGGGATTACACTAAAGAAACAGAAAAATTAATTGGTGAAAATCCCATTGTAAAAATTAGAGGAGAGGTTTTGGAATGGAATGGAACCAGACAGCTTAAGGTTAACAAAATAAGAGAAAAAAGTCTCGAAGACAATGTTCATATTTCCGAACTAATTCCTTCTGCTCCAATTGACTTAAGTGAAATGCTTGAAGCTGTAAAATCATATATTATGAAAATAAAGGATGCAGAAATTAGAACATTAGTAGAAAATATATTTAAAAAGTATGAAAATAAATTATATTATTATCCGGCAGCAAAGAAAAACCATCATTCCTACAGAGGAGGACTCTTGTATCATAATTTGCGAATGCTTCAGTCTGGTGAAAAGCTTTGTCAGGTATACACATTCCTTAATACTGACTATGTATATGCCGGGGTAATTCTTCATGATATGTGCAAAATATTAGAGATGGATTCTGATGAATATGGAATTGTTTCCGATTACACAATGGAAGGAAAACTTCTTGGACACATAATTCAAGGAATAAAAGAAATTGATTCTGAAGGTGAAAAAATAGGAATCAACAGAGAAAAAACCGTTGTATTGCAACACATGGTCTTATCTCATCACTATGAACCGGAGTTTGGAAGCCCAAAAAAACCTATGACACCTGAAGCGGAATTATTGCATTTCTTAGATATTATGGATGCAAGAATGTTTGATTTTGAGCATTCACTTGATACTATAGAGCCTGGACAGTTTACTGACAAAATATGGCTTTTAGATAACAGAAATCTTTACAAAATAAAAGGAGATGAAAGGATGGGGGACACACCTCTAAAGTAGGGTGAATCTCTGTAGTAAGCTTTAGAGGAATGTCCCCGTACTTATCTCCTTCTTTGTCTTATGCGAATTGGTCTTTGAATATTTTTTTCGTTTTTTATGTTCTTTTCTGTTGAAGGGGAAGCGTCATTAACAATATGAGCATTATTGTATTCTTCATTATCTAAATGCTCTAAATGTTCATTTGAGCTATATTTGTCTTCTTCTGAAGAAGACATTATATTGTTAAGCATTGGCATAAATGTTTCCATTAATTTGCTTATATCAGTATTTCCATTCTTATTACCGTCTGATGATACAGATGAAGGATCATTTGAACCATTGTTATTGTTGCTTGTCAATGAAGACAGTAATTCATTTAAACCACTGTTATTGCCTTTTGTCAAAGAAGAAAGCATTTCATTTAAACCGCCGTTCTTAGCCATGTTCATGGCTACAGCTCCAATTATTTTATCCATATTGTTTGCTAAAAGAGGCTGTGCCATTAACTTAGTAACCGGAATATTGCCGTTTTTTAATAATGCAGTTATTTTATCTACCGGTGTCTTGGCATCTAATGTTTGAATTGGTCTGAAATTTTGAGCTCTGCTTAGAAACGAGTACATGCCAAGCAAAGTGCTTACTTTTTCCACTGCCGGCAGATATGTATTTACCTTTGATACTGTTTTTGTTGAAGTTAGTGGAGCAAAGGTACGAACCATACTTATTATGTTCTCCATTTTCCCCGGGTCCTGCAGTACACCTGTGGCAAATGTCTTTGTTGTTCCCGAAAGCTTAGAAACAACACCATTTAATTGATTGCTGCCGAAAATGTATTTTGCTGCTAAAGCATATAATAATATTTGAACTGGAATAATATCACCTTCTTATAAACATCTTCCTATAATATATTCCGATAAGATAATTGTGTTACATAGTAATCTGTGACTGTATCACCATAAAAATTGTAATTAAATAATGTTCTCGGCATATTATGTAATGAATAGGAGGTATGTGAATGTCAAATATATTTAGAAGTGATAAAGAAATTGAAAAAATAAAGGAAAGCAAGGAATTTAAAAAGGTTGCAGATAATAAGAATGTAAATGATTTTGTAAATAATCCGCAATTTAAAGAATTTAAAAATAAGTATGAGGGTAAGTCCGAAGAAGAAATATTAAAAGATGCAAAAAATATGGGTAAAAAATTAAAAGAGCAATATGGCGAAAAAGAATATAACAAAAAAATCCAGGATTTGAAAAACTTTGAAAAATTTTTAACTCCTGAACAAAAAAGAAAAATGAGGAAGTTTTTAGAAAACCTTGATTGATAATTAGGGAGCAGGCTTATAAAAGGTATGCTCCCTTTTAACTATACATTGCTTATTGTATAATTATATAAAAAACTAAATAAAATGCATAAAATGTCATTGGAGCTGTATGTTTTACGTATTTTTAACATTTAGATAGTTGTACTATATAAAATATTGCCTAAGTTTTAACGGTGTTTTTTACTGAATAAATCTTAAAAATGTATCTAATTTGAATACAATCTTATATTTTTGTTAAAAATGGGTAGCATAACGTTTTCAAAAAACGTTTGACA
>CAZCTI010000210.1:0-2661 GCA_964501385.1 uncultured Clostridia bacterium | reverse complement strand
ATCGGGGACATTCCTCTGACCGGCAGAGACTTGCCCATTAGAAAGAGGTGTGTCCCAACACCTCTTACAGGCTATTTACCGCTTCTTCAAGTTTATCTAAGTACTTTATGGGGAAATACGCCAATAATTCTTTAAATTGCTCTACTGTTAGACCTTGGGCAGTTGTATATATTTTAATTTTTTCATCTAAACTTGCATTAATAAATTCGTCTTTAATATCTTCAAACTTTCTTTCCATAATACATCCTTTCTACAAAACTTTATTTTTATCTCTTAGATTATTATTACATATTTATCACAATCTATTATAGGTAATTTATTATAATTATAACCTAAAAATTACTCTTATCATGAAAAATAGTCAATTTCAAAATATAATTTTTATTGATTAATTTATACAATTAATGTAAAATCATTTTATTGGCAAAACCTTATTGTTTGCTTAAATATTTTCCGAAAGGAGTGTTGTATTATGATTTATTTTACTTTAACTTCATCACCGTCGGAGGTAAGCCTCCGATAATTAAAATTAACAGGAGGATATATTGATTAAAATTAACATGAAAGATTATGGACTCAGCGATAAATTCCTGAATGAGTCAAAAATGTACAGCTTAAGTTTAGGCAGAATTATTTCACAAGATAAAGGATTATACAAGGTAGCTACTGAAAATGGTGAATTTAAAGCTCAGGTTTCCGGAAAATTAAGATACAATGCAATTAACATATCGGATTATCCTGCAGTAGGTGATTTCGTCATGTTGGATGAAAATGACGGAAATGCAGTTATTCACCATATTTTAAAAAGAAAAAGTGCATTTATAAGAAAGGCTGCAGGAACTTCTCACGATGACCAGGTAGTTGCAGCAAATGTAGATACAGTATTTATTTGTATGTCTCTTAACAAGGATTTCAATTTAAGAAGATTGGAGCGTTATATATCTATTGGATGGGACAGCGGAGCAATACCGGTTGTAGTGCTTACAAAAGCAGACCTTTGTAATGATATTGACAGTATTTTAATTGAACTAAGCGATGTTGCAATAGGAATTGATATAATGATTACATCAAGTTTAGCCAATGATTACGAAAATATTAAAAAATATATTAAGTACGGTCATACGGTTGCTTTCATCGGTTCATCCGGAGTTGGAAAAACCACACTCATTAATAAATTGTTGGGTGAAGAAATTTTTGAAACAAATGAATTAAGAAACGATGATAAAGGAAGGCACACAACAACAAAAAGAGAACTGATTCTTCTTCCTGATGGAGGTATTGTTATTGATACTCCCGGAATGAGAGAGCTTGGAATTGAAAATGCTGACTTTAGAAAAGCATTTACGGATATTGATGAATTGTCGCAAATGTGTAAATTCAATGACTGTACTCACACCAAGGAACCTAATTGTGCTGTCAAAAGAGCTATAGAAGATGGAAGGTTATCTAAAGAAAGACTTGAAAGTTATTTTAAACTTAAAAAAGAAGCAAATTATGACGGTTTAAATTCAAGACAAATTGAAACAGAAAAAATCAATAGAATGTTTAAAAATGTTGGCGGCATAAAAAATGCCCGAAAAATTGCAAAAGAAAAAAACAAAAGATAATCCAATTTTGGAGACGGTTCTTTTTGATTGATAATAATTCAATCAAAAAGAACCTTATTATTTTAGTCCTTTTCACTGTTATCAAATGTATTTTGAAAATTGTCATCCTTTAATCCAAACACCGCTCTTGAACTTTCAGCCTGAGGATCATGTTTTATATGTTTGGAGCGAAATTTTCCATCTGATTTTTTATAGTTTTTGGTACTTTTCATTTTATTGTCTGCCATATAAATCTCCAATCCTTTTTTATTATTATGTCACTATATCTAATCTATATACAGACCAATTTTCCAATTTTTTAGGGACAGTTGCAATTTTGGGGGACGGTTCTTTTTGATTGATAATCATTATCTATTAGGTAATGCCGTCAATTTTGTAGGATTCGTTCATTAATTGTATATACTTTTTAACTGCTTTTAATGAACCTTTCATAATTCTGAATATATTTATAATTCCAAATTTTTTAATCATTTCAGTATTTTTATTGACTAAAATATTAACGTACAAATTTGTTTTTAACAGCTCATAATAATATGATTTTAAACTAATTTTTGACGGTTTTATCATAACCTGCCCAAAGCTCCACTTTTCAAAATCCTCCTTTTTATAAAGCAGTCTTTGTTCAAACTCATTGTATAAAGTCAAATTGGGAAAAGGGGTTAAAGGACTTATAGATGTTATCTGTGGCTTAAGTTTCTTAATATATTTTCTAAGTAACTTAAAATTATTTTTATCCCAATCCGGATGAGCAATAAATGAAGCCCACACATCTATTTTATACTTTCTTAATATTTCTGCTGCCTTTAAATTGTCATCTGTTGAAGATTTCTTGTGGTAGAGAGATAATTCATCATCGCTGAATGTTTCATATCCTACAAGAAGGGCTTTAAGTCCCATTTCGGATAATTCCTTTAAGTATTTTTCATACAGAATAATTCCTTTTACTGAGCCATACATAATGTAATTTTTTTTCAAATTAAGCTCTTTTACAATATCAATAAAGGCGGTTATTTTTTCTTCGCTTCCTAAAAAATCATTGTCAATGAACATTATT
>CAZCTI010000209.1:0-2680 GCA_964501385.1 uncultured Clostridia bacterium | reverse complement strand
CTCTTGGAAATAACTTTTTAAACACTTCCAATGATTTAGATTCTACTTTATTTACATAATTTTCTGCTGCACCTACACTGTTAAGTCCCATCAATTCTTGAACTGTACCAAGATCTGCACCTTTAGACAACAGATGAACAGCAAATGAATTTCTTAAAATTTGAGGAGTTAATTCTTTTTCCAAGTTCAAATTCTTTTCATAGGATTTCAGAATTTTCCAAATTCCCTGTCTTGATAAAGGCTCACCGGATATATTAATAAACAAAAAATCATTGTCATCAGATGATTTAATATTTCTAAAATTATTTAAATATTTTTCTATTGCACTAATAGCATATTTGCTTAAAGGAATAATTCTCTCTTTTTCTCCTTCGATACTTATAATACCTGTACTTAAATTTGTTTGATATATTTTGATATTAATAAGCTCAGATACTCTTATTCCTGAGGAATACATAAGTTCTAACATTGCTAAGTCCCTGATACCTTTAAATTTATTTTTATTTGGCAGCATCATAATCATGTTTATTTCATCTTCTGTAAGTATGGAAGGTTTCTTTTTAACTTGTTTTGGACTATGAATATTAGCTGAAGGGTTGTCCTTAATCATTTTTTCATTTTTCAAAAAATCAAAAAAATTCTTTAATGCCGAAATAGTCCTTGCCAATGTTGATGAACTTTTGCCATCCTTCTGCAATGTCACAAGATATGTTAAAATATGAGATCTTTTTGTTTCATATAAATTAAGCCCATATTCATCGAAAATGTATTTCTTAAATCTTTCAACATCTCGTATATAGGACTTTATTGTACTTTCGCTTAAATTTCTCTGACTAAGATACATATTATAATTTGTATTATCCATTATCTCACCATCAACCTGCTTAATATTAATACATAAAAGCTGTACAAAATAGTATAGATTGTTACAATCAATAAATAAACCACAGAAATTCTAATATAGCTGGATATAATTATATCAAATTTTCGAGAAATAGTCTCTATGTTTTTTGCTTTTTTAGTATATTTTGATATGGAGCTTGAAATAAAAGTAAAATAAAGTAAAATTGGAAAGAAAATAAAATAATCAGTAAATGTAAGCATAAAATATTTAATATCCATGCCAACAGTCCTGATAATATATATGACGGATAACCCGTAATATATTGAAATAAACCCGAATAACACCATGGATAAGTTACCATGACCTATAATTGTCAAAAATATTATTGCTAAGAAATAAGTAATATTTCTTTTGAAAGACATAAATAATATTTCCGAAAAAGTCAATTTACTTATACTTTCATAGTTAATTTGGGTCATTGCTCCTTTTCCTGTCAAAGCAAAAATCAATGCCGATAATATCAATGACGAAATCAGTATTGCAATTAATGTTAAAAACCTTCTGTTTTCAGACTTTATCAGCTTCTTTAGTGTATTGTTCATAAAAAACCTCCTGCAAAGCTTTGTATAATATATGCTTGTACAAGAGGTTTAATACTTATGTATTTAAATTTAAGAATATAGCCAATGCATCAATCCGATTAGTGTTTTGCTGTCTGTTATCCTACCGGTTTCAAGCATCTTTTTTGCTTCTTCTTTTGTTACTTCTATAGTATCAATACATTCATCCTCATCAAAATTTACTGATTTAAAAATTAAATCATTAGCTTCAAATAAATACACTTTTTCATTTGAAAAACCCGGTGATGTGTAAAATTCATATATTAATTTAATTTTTTCTGCTCTATATCCGGTTTCTTCCTGTAATTCTCGCAAGGCTCCTTCTTCAGGCTCTTCTGCAATATTGAGGATTCCTGCAGGCAATTCATATAAAAAATCTTCAATAGCTTTTCTGTATTGTCTAACTAAAAGTATTTTGTCTTTATTAACAGCTAATACACAAACTGCACTTTTATGTTCCACTATTTCTCTTTTTGCATATTTTTTATTTTGAAGTTCAACTGTATCAACTCTTAAATTTAAAATTTTACCTTCAAAAATTTTCTCACTTTTAACCGTTATTTCCGTATTCAAATATTGCCTCCTATATTAAACCATTGCTATTAATTAATTTGCAATTCTATTAATTGTTTGACTAATTTTAATAATAATAAATGTTTTTGTCAAGACAATTCGCACAGGAGCCTTGAAGTATGGTGTGTACTAATTATGATACCTTCTGTTCCAAACGTAATTTATCAGATATCATTGCTATGAATTCTGAATTAGTAGGTTTTCCCTTATTATTATGTATTGTATAGCCGAATATATTGTTGATTGTTTCAATTTTTCCTCTGGTCCAGGCCACTTCAATAGCATGACGGATAGCCCTTTCAACTCTGCTTGGAGTAGTTGAATATTTTACTGCAATCATGGGATATAATTCTTTTGTAATAGCACCCAACAATTCAACATTGTTTACAACATCAATTATTGATGTTCTCAAATATTGATAACCTTTTATATGAGCAGGTACTCCTACTTCATGTAAAATTTCAGTTATTTTAACTTCTAAGCTTAATTCCGTGTTTGCAATATCGTTATAAATGATTTCACGGGTCTTGTGTTCTACTTTTGATGTTTCTAATTCTGAAATCTGAAGTAACCTGTCTGCAAATGATTCAAAATTGAAAGGCTTCACAATATAATAATCAACCCCCATATTAATAGCCCTCTG
>CAZCTI010000208.1:0-2695 GCA_964501385.1 uncultured Clostridia bacterium | reverse complement strand
AATGACAATTGAAGAAGAAAGAAATTTTATAAATTCAATAAGAGAAAACCCAAGGGGTATTATGATTTGTGCTTTCATTGGTGATAAGTTAGCTGGAACAACTAATATAAACGGCATTGGTGAACGATTTAAAATATCTCATAGAGCATCCTTTGGTATAGCAGTTCTTAAGGAGGCATGGAATTTAGGAATAGCAAGTGCTTTAATTAATGAAATACTACAATTTGCTAAAGATACAGGGTTTGAATTAGTTGAATTAGAAGTTGCAAGCTCAAATCAAAATGCAATCAATCTTTATAAAAAATTCGGTTTTAAAATATATGGAACAAGAGAAAATGGTTTTAAATTTAAAGACGGTACATATTGTGATGAGCATTTGATGTTGAAAAATATAAAAAACAGAATTTATAAAGCTTAATTACATGGCGAACAGGAAAAAATTATGAAGAAACAAAATAAATTTACTACGATTTTAGTTTTATTATTGGTAATCATTTTAGTAATTTTAGTCAAAATTAAGTCCGAAAAAGATTTGATGCAGAAGAGCATAGACCTTGCTTTTACTAATGCGATATCTGATTCTATGAGTGGATTATCTAAGGATTATAGCAAAATTGATACTAATGAAAAGATACAATATTATTATCAAACAGTAACTAATTTAAAAGATGCATCAGATATATTTTATTCTACTTCATATAAGGATTATGATGAATATTTTAATGTACTTAATCGTTTATATATTTATTTGTTACAAAATATTAATGAGTATGAAATCGAAGGACAATCCGAAATATTTGAATTTTTGGCAAAATCATTGTCACTTCCTGATGACAACCAAGTAATTTCAAATTTTAACGGGTATCTCGATACAAAGAAAAAAGAAAAAGATAATAATGTTGAAAAAAAGACTATTGATTTAAACTTCATACCGGTTTCTAAGGAAATTTTAAATGAGGGCCTGCCTAAAGAAGAATGGGTTATCGCAAAAAGCATTTATTTTGGTGATTTGTCTAATCAAATAGAATCAACTTTACATTTGTATATTGATAATGCTGTTAGTCCTGATTTAAGACCGGGAGAAGGCACAATATATGGATTCTTAGAGCATGAGAATAAGTTTTTTGAGCTTGGAGTTATAAGTAATTATGGAATTGACGATGTAAATGTAAATTTAACAGACAGAACAGCTGACGACATAAAGGAAATTGAAATTGAAGGCTTGATTGGTGCAACTTATTCGGAACTAAAAATAGTTTCTTATAATGAAATTAATCATCAGTGGGAAAACATATTAACTATGGGTACTCCAACTGTTATTGATTTAGATATGGATGGCAAAGAGGAGTTAATTGCAGGTTCAGCAGGAAGTTTACCGCCTTATATAGATATATACAAATGGAATAATGACCATTTTGGAAAAGTTGATATAGCAGAAGCAACTGAAAGCGACTACGCAAGTCTATCCCAAATTAACGGAACATGGCTTATTGAAACAGGTTTAATTAAAAATGGGAAATTTTTCGGGAATAAAATATATAAATACGAGGCAGGAAAACTAATAGAACAATAACTTTTTCTGAGCGAAAATCATTAGAAGGGACACAGTAGGGACGGACCTTGAATGTAAAATAGTTACTTGGTCGTTCAAAAATCATTTTAAGGTCCGTCCCCAAAATTCTTTAAATATCATTTTGAGGTCCGTCCCCAAAATTCCCGTCCCCAAAATTCCATAACAAGGAGAAATTATGAAAAAAGATTATCGCAATGTTATAATTGCAGCATTAATTATATTTAATATATTTATAATGATTAAATTAAATGGAATAGAAAGTACTATGGATAACAATATTCAGTATTTGGATAGAGAACAAAAAAAACTAAGACTTGAAATTGATAATATATATTCAAATGTTGATGAAAAGCTCAAAAAACAAGCAAGTATACTTGACAGCTATGAAATAACATTTGGAGATGAGTTAACAGAAAATTTGACCGTTCCTGTTTCTATATCAATAACGCCTAAAGAAAATACAGAAAATTTAACAGCTGAATTACTGATAAATGATGAAAGAAATTCAATGACTAAAATCGGTACAACATTTACGGCTTTAATAGATGCATATATATTTGACCCTTTTCAGATAAAGGTTATTTTAAACAATAACGGAACAGAAAAGATAGAAACAATAGATGATTATTATAATATGCAGTATAAATATCTATTGGAACTACATGCAGATTTTTTAGGAAAAGCTAATTACAGTTCCGGCAAGTATCAATATGACGGCGATATTGTTATTAATGCTTTTGGACAAACAGACGGCAATCTTGAAAAGGCTGGCATTTCAACATATAAAAATGGAGAAATCTTTGATGAACAGGAAGTAGATATGCATGAAAATGACTCAACAATGCATTCTGTAAAAGGTGAGGTTGAACTTTCTGCCAATGATAGAATTGAAATATATGTTAATGTTCAAGATAAACATGGTATTAATTATAAATATATTGTTAAAGCTGATAAAATCGACAGTGAAGGCAAGCTGGTCAGAAAAGTTCCTGAATGGACAAACGGCAGTTTGATGGAAATCAAAGATAAAAACGGCAAGGTTGTATTTGAGAATGTTTATATAGAAGTAACATAGCTGATTTGGATGAAGTATTAGTTATCACAATCTAAAAGAGTTATTTA